>DATNQB010000061.1 GCA_036702875.1 Oculatellaceae cyanobacterium
AAATCTAAGTTTTTAAGAGATTCTTGTTATGTAAGCCTGTTGATCTTTGGGTTCTAAGTTAACTGGAATTAGCTCAAAGCCTAAATTAGTCGTATTTTTGCTAAAACGATAGCACAAGCTTAAAAACCATTAAAACCTTTCTGTGAAAGGTTTTGATAGTTTCTGGAGATATCTATTAGGAAGTTCTTGTGCAATATCAAACAGAAAGAACCCGGCATCGAAAAACGGATGAGAAACTGCACTATCAGACCAATCGAAATAAATATTGCTTTGTTGCGCGTCAATCACATTTTGACAATAAAAATCACCATGTACTAAAGTTTGAGGTACACCACAAGTTTCCAAAACTTCACACCATGACAGCAGTTGAGGTATGAGAGTGCGTAACTTCTCCAAGTCTAACTGTTCGAGAAATGGATCATTCTGGGGGAGCAGTAACGCAGCATCATCTGCAAATAATGGTTCTATTCTTTGAGCAAGCTGATTGATTCGTCGGTCAGGAAAACCAACATCTAGTAACTGATCAACCATCATCGCCATCTGAACTTGAATTTCAGCATATCGCCGTAGTGCTACTTCCCATCGAGAAACATCAACCGAAGCGCCCAAATGCTGACCCTCAAACTCTCTCATCAACATCCATTGTTGTTCTGTATTTACAGTGATTAGTTTAGGCAAGTAATCGGGATAAAGTTGAGACAGAAAATCAGTGAAGGTAGCTTCTGTGCCAAAAATCCCATAAGCAGTCTTCAAATAAAGTGTTCCATCTGTTGTTCTGACACGCAACAGACAAGAGCGAGTTTGAGATTTAACTTGCTCAATCGGAGCAGTTGCACTCAAACTTAAAGTCTCAAGTTGCCGATTAATCCAAATTGACGCTCTATCAAACCAGCCCAATTTTGCCCAAGGTACGCGCATTTCTGGAATAGAATTACTTTGAATTTCAGCAAACCAGGAATTAAGAATCTGATCAAGCTTGGGAATTACAATTAAGCGGTCTAACTCATTCGACTTCACCCAATGAGCATATGTGGGTAGTATCCAATCCCAAGAATGATTTTCCATTGCATACACCCTGCACCCAGTATTTGTATCTGAATAGTAGTCCTCATAAAAACAGCGCAGAGTCGTAACATTTAATCCAAGTTGATCCTTCATGGTTTGATTGATGTGACTTACCATGCCGAAATGATGCTCATAAGGCACAAAACTCGGTAATGACCAGCCATCCTCTCCAGCCAGCAGTAACACCTGTAACTCAGTGGGATGGGGAATGATGCAGTAGTAGTCAAAATGGACATTCGGGTAGTGAACAACAGCTACTTGGCTCATAACTTGGTACTCCTGTTTTATCAATTCGCAGCAATGACATAAGAGAAGCCTTATAACTCCATATAGAAACGCTCCGTCCAATCCTTGCAAGGGACAGATACAATTTTTCTAGTATTTATTTCGTTCTAAAGGGAGTTACAAGGCGTTGCTAACGAATCAACATAAGTACCAAATTCTCAAAATTTAGCGATTGCTCAATTGTAGAGCCTTTTATTAAAATTCCGGAATATCTTGAAGCCCAGATAAGTTGATATTGCAAAGAGCTAAAGTGTAGTACAAGCAAATAGTTATAAGTGCTGCTAATACGTGCATTAACTGATAGTGTGTTTTTATTCATGGTTATTATTCCTAATATCTCTAGCCACTAATATCCTTCCTCTGCGTGTATACTCCAGGGTTTAGTAAGCACCCCTATCGTGGCGCTAATAAAACACTTAATTAATATTGAATGTGCGAACTGACTTATAGAGTGCAACGCGATCGCACTGTTGATGGTGGTGTGATAACAATGTAAAATTTTTACAGTTTTAACTTTTAATTTGATTGCAGATCGCTACATTTATCCTGCCAATTATACCCACCTTTTCTCGGTAATTCTTCTTCAAAATCACAGGCAGCAACGCCTTTGTAACTGAGTAACCAGAAATATTCTAGCAGTAGAGATATGCTTTCTATATATGAACCTCGCTCCGTACCCTCGGTTCTCTCTATATCGAGGTAAAAACGATAATAGAGAAAACCATCAGGAAACTCACTGCGTTTATTGTTGTCAAAATCATCATTATTTCTCACGTCAATTTCACATTCTGGGGTACTAACGCTCCACCGTTCAATCTTGCCGGATGTTGCTTCAGTAATGAGTTTTATAAGTTCATTTTTGTTGACATCACAATCAACATAAAGTTTGCAGTACAGGCTGTCGTAATCATTCATACTTGGTAGTGTGTATCTACTTACATCTATCAAGTGAAATTCAGCCTAGCGGCTGTGTTTTAAAAAGTGTTATTTAGTAATATAAATTTCAAAAAAGCTACATGAATATATCTGCGATCGCAGCGTTAACAAAGTGCAATTTTTTCGCTTTCAACAGTTAAGTGTGTGCCATCAGCGAATGCCATAAAATAAGACAGGAACGATCAATAACGAAAATTGCCCCTGAAGAACTCAGTAGTGCGATAGCTTACGCTGACTTGTCGGTTCGCATAGTGATTATTTACTTAATGAACTCATTTACTTACTACTTAAAGCGTATTATGGCATAAAAAATATGTTTTGTAGGAGCAATTTATCACTTAATTGATGTTGAATTATTTTTTGAATTTCTGGAGAAGTTGATGGAGTTAGATAATCTATAATATCTTCAAGATTATGATAAATAGCCCATAATAAAGAAGTTCTTAACTCCTCATCCAGTAAATTAACATTTGCGCCAGCTTGAACTAGAAATTTAATAGTTTGAGTATGCCCATTCATTGCTGCCAATATTAAAGGTGTTATTCCCTTTTCAAATCGTTCGTTGACATTAAAACCTGCTAAAATTAGCTGCTGTATTACTACAATATTTTCATCACCAATTAAAATAGCCTGAGCAAAAATACTTTTTATTTCTTCTGGAGCGTCTTTATAAAAAGTTAATATATATTGTAATGCGTCAATAGTGTCTTTCCACAAACAGCAAGTTAATGCACTGCGCCACGCACTATCTTCGATAAATCCAAATCTTGGATTGGCTCCATGTGCAATTAGTAACTGCATCAAGCTAACATTATTTGCTTCTGCTGCTACCATTAGTGGAGTTCTGCTCTCTTCTGCATTTAAATAATTAACATCAGCACCTCGACAAAGTAATTCTGATACCAACAATTCGTGTCCACCTCTAACTGCATCTAATATGACTAGGTTAGATAAATCTTCAACTCGATATTCGTTTAATAGATCTTTCCAGAGTAAATCTATCAACTGTTGATCGTTAAGATATATAGCTCGCGATAGTGCTTTCGTTATATAGTTGTGTCTAAAAAATAGTTGCCAGTTTAAGAGAAAGACCTTGATGCCATTCATCAAGACTTCAACCACTTGAAAATTTCTTAATAAAACAGCTTTTTCTAAAGGTGTAACTATTCCGTACTCATCTTGCTCGATAGTTTCATCAACGAATTGACTTTTATCTATTTTTTCTGTCGATAGCAGATTGGATAACAATTCAATATCGTTATTTTCAATTAAAGAATATAGATGTTGCATAGTGATACAATTCAACATTTAATTTATGAGACGACAATATTAGTCCATTACAGTAGTAGAAATGTATACCAATACAATCATAAATGTATTGGATAATGTATAGTCAAAAAATGCTGTGCAGTAGTAAATTGTCAGGAAGTGCAATGTAGTAATTAGTTGCCCTAGAACAAGGAAAAAAAATTTCAACAAGTACGGTACTTTTGGAATCAGCGCCACGATAGTGGTGCTAATACAGCATACGGATTTTAAACAACTATGTAGGATTTGTCGATTCATAGTTAGAGATAGCCAAGCAATTAAAACACATATCTTTTGCTCGCTTCAAGCGTTTGTTTGTTTAGAGGTAATGCGCTCATCAAACATCATTTCTAATTGGTACGAATTGCAAAGAAACTTGTTCATTTTAGTTATGCGTAACTACATTGTGAACAATCTCACCACTACTTGTACTAGGCAGCACAAGTAGTGGTGAGATTTTTTTTTCAATGCGTAAGTCCTAGTAGCTAAAAAAAGCATTAATTTCTGAAATAGTGTCATATAAAGAAGCACAGGAGAGCCAGAAAATGAACAGATTTGAAGTTTGGAAGTACTATAAAACAGCTAAAAACGTATATAGCGAGTCTAAATGATTTGTGAAAAAGCATTATATTTCCCAAGATTAGGAAAAGTAAAAAGTTTCAGATCAGCAAACATCTGAAAAAGACGTTTAACGATGTTGAAGCTTTTGCCAAATCTATAAAATCTTCTCAGT
>DATNQB010000062.1 GCA_036702875.1 Oculatellaceae cyanobacterium
ACGCCCAAGAAGCTTGTTGAAAGACAAGGGAAATCAGTAATAAAAGTTGCTGAGTCTGGGAACAAGTCAGATAAAAAAGTTGTAGGAATACAATTAAGTTTGTTTGACTTGATGGGGTTCTGCCCGGAATCTCCATCTAAACCATAGATTTAGGTGGGGTTCTTCAATGTTAAGTTAGCAGGTATATAGAAGAGCGTTCTTCCAATTAATTAGGTAGGCATAAATAAACCATAGTGCTTTTCCCAATCACTAATCACCAGTCCCCAGTCCCAGTCATCACAACGTTGCGAGGGACAGGGAAAATGGCTGAAAGGCTGATAACTTCGTTGTGTGCCTCGATAGCTTGCCGGGAAAGGGTTTTAGGGATTTTTTGACGAAGATTTTATTAAGTTGTAGCTACAAATTTACTGTCCCTCGCAAATCGCTTCTAGATGGTATACTGGGTAAAGGTTTGAAAAATAACCCTTGCGGCGACTGCATTAAGTCGCTTTGTTGGAAACATATAAAAGTTATCGGCAACTTTACGCCATAACGCGGGATGCTTGCAGCGATCGCACCAGCGCCATATAGACAACCTAAAAAAAGCTGTCAGCTTGTAAGTTAATTACTCCTAGCTGACGGCTCTTTAATTGCAATCAAATCAAACCTAAAACTTAACCCTTATATCTCTGCGTCCACCACACCATACAATCAGATAATTGTGTTAACACTGCTATTGCTACTCGCTGATCTTGTAACTCCAAATTCCACAACTTTTCACTCATACTTTTAACAGAATTTGTATCATCTGCCCTCACAGAATCATTAGGTATTTTCACACCAGCAGAAAGCATCACCTTTACTAACTCATCCCAGGTTTGTTTCCAATAAGTTGATTTACTTGGCTCTTTCCTTTGCAAACGTAAATGCTCACCCCAAAATCTTTCTAACCCATAAGCAACAGCCATCCGCATTTTATAAGCTTGATTAAGAGAATCTTGATCTCTTGTTTTGGCATCTAATACTAACTTTTGAGCAATCTGATCTAAGCCATAAGAATTCCAAGCCATTATTGATAATCTCCGCCTAAAGTTACATGACAACGACCAAAACCCACAGATTCTAAACCACCAAAATAAAGTTCTTGAGCAGCAGCATCACCAAAAGGTTTCCAACCCTTTTGTTTAACAGCAACGGGAAATACTAAAACACTGCCTTCCGGTAAAGCTTCAACATTAAAAAGCGCCCCTTTCTCCGTATCAACTTTTTTCATCTCATCGAGTAATTTAACTCTAGTTTGGCGATATAAAGCCATATCGTGCAACATGGCAATATCGTTATCGCCAACCACAACTAAATTACTTACTTGCAAATCAGTTCCCATCGGAATCCAAGCTGATAAATCCGCTTCGTGTTCTATTTCCATAAACCCTAAATTGAAAAATAGAATCTTGCGCCCAACTCCTACTTGTCGCCCTTGTAAACTTTTTGAGGCTGTATAAGGTGCAGGAATTTTATCAGTTATTCCGGTAATTTGTTGATAGCGTTTCAGCAATCTAGGGCAACTTACCCAAACAACAGGTTGCCCTGGACAAAACACAGGTAGCCAAACTAAAGAAGCATATTCAAACTTAACTAAAGCTTCAGTTGTGCCGCCATCTTTTACGCCTTCAATTACATGATGTCCATACCAAGTATTAGTTAAACCTGCTTCGGTGGTACGCATATCCGCACGAAAACGACCGCGAATTGAACTACCAGGAATTATGCCTGTTTGGGTAAATTGATCGCGGAAAATTAAACTGAGATTTCCGGTTTCTTCTCCTGCACTTGCGCCAACGTGCAGGGGCGCTAATGCTTCAATAATTCCGTAGGCTTTGAGATACATTTCATTTGCTCCTAATGTTGATCGGATTGCCAATCTACGCTATTTAAAGTTAAAGATTACCCCACCCCAACCCTCCCCTTATAAAGCAGGGTTAATTCATTGTGAAGGAAGAAATTTTTTTGATTTCTACTGTATGAGTATTTTATTGAAGTAGAAACAACTGCTATTGAATAGCAGTTGTTTCTACTTCGGTAATCTAGAAATAGTATTAGTAGAAGTAATCAA
>DATNQB010000063.1 GCA_036702875.1 Oculatellaceae cyanobacterium
GGAGTGCGATTCGTTGACTAGAAACCAATACCAGTAAAGGTCTTGGAGGATTAGTCGCATGATATCAGTCTATCGTATTGACTGAAAATCTTGACAACTGAGTGAACCATGAGGGTGTAAATCCCTCCCCTGTAGATGCCAGGTGAAAGCACACAGAACGTAGTGTAAAACTACGTCCCCTACGGTAGAGACTAGCCATCAATCCGTAAAGCGGGGGTGAAAGCCTTCAACACTCCAAGTCCTATGGCAGTGCGGGCAAGCAAAGAATCCATGAGTAAAACATTACGTTTGAAACCACGACTGAACCATCGTCATGTGAAACCAGCCAAAAGGAATGACAGGCTGGAGCCAAAAGGCAAAGGATAAGAGGTTGGCATTTTCTTTATGACCAACAGCATCTCCAAATAAACCCGATGGATAGTGGGACTCTAAAGATTCATAGAATGGTCACTCGGAACGAAGTAACCCATCGTATGCTCTCTCAGAGGTCGAATACTGGGAGTAGGTGCTAACCGGATGCTGCGAGTGGGTGGGATTGAGTCAGAAGCAAACAGCCTAGCTGTAATGGCTTGGATAGGCTGACAGACTCACGGTAGTAAGGAAGAAGTAGTCTCAAGTAGTGGTGTATATGTCTAATACGCTGAGTAATCAGACGGTGGAATGGAACAAGGTGAACTGGCGTAAGCTAGAAATCCGAGTTTATAAGCTGCAAAAAAGAATATTTCGAGCCTCTAGTCGTGGTGATTTGAAGGCAGTTCGCAGACTCCAAAAGACATTGATGAGGTCTTGGTCAGGAAAAATGCTGGCGGTACGTCGCGTGACACAAGACAACCAGGGCAAAAAGACGGCTGGGGTAGACGGGGTAAAATCCTTAACTCCCGTACAAAGGCTGGCACTGGTGAAAAAGCTTGCGCTAAAGGGGAAAGCCAAACCCACTAGACGGGTATGGATAGATAAACCAGGAACAGACGAAAAGCGTCCCCTTGGGATTCCCACGATGTACGACAGGGCGCTTCAGGCGTTAGTTAAATTGGCGCTAGAACCGGAATGGGAAGCACGATTTGAACCCAACTCCTATGGATTCCGACCAGGGCGCTCATGCCACGATGCAGTCGAAGCAATATTTAAGGGAATTAGCAAAAAAGCCAAATATGTGCTGGATGCTGATATTGCCAAATGCTTCGACAGAATCAATCACAGGGAACTTCTCAAAAAATTAAATACATTCCCAACTCTAAAACGCCAGATAAAAGCGTGGCTACAGTCGGGAGTGATGGATGGTAAACAATTGTTCCCCACATCTGAGGGTACGCCACAAGGCGGGGTCATCTCCCCACTATTGGCAAATATAGCCCTCCACGGGATGGAAGAACGGATAAAACAAGCTTTTCCGAAAAGAAAGGTGGGGAAAAAAGAAAATGGTAGTCAAATAAACTCCATAATCCCCAGTTTAATTCGTTACGCCGACGACTTCGTGATACTGCACGAAGAATTAACCGTTGTCCAGAGATGTAAAGAGATTATCTCCGAGTGGTTAAATGGCATGGGTTTAGAATTGAAACCAAGTAAAACACGCCTTGCCCATACGTTAATGGAACATGAAGGACAAAGCGCAGGGTTTAATTTCCTGGGATTTAATATCAGGCAGTACCCAGTAGGAAAATATAACACGGGTTGTAATCCACACGGGGAACCACTTGGATACAAGACACTCATCAAACCCAGCACAGAAAAGAAAAAAGTACACTATGAACGGATTGCAGAGGTAATAGACAAACATAAAGCAGCCCCACAAGCTGCGTTGATAGCCCAATTAAACCCAATTATCAGAGGGTGGGCTAACTACTACCGAACAGTCACAAGTTCCGAGGCATTCTCCGAGCTTGGACACATAATGTACAAGAAGTTAAGAATCTGGGCAAAACGCCGCCATCCTAACAAATCGGGGGAATGGATAGCCAAGAAATATTGGCAAACCATAGGTGGTGATAATTGGGTATTCGCAACCAGGCAAGAAGGGGAAAACCCTATGCGGTTACTAAAACATAGCGCCACTGAGATAATGCGCCATGTAAAGGTTAAAGGCGAAGCTAGTCCTTACGATGGCAACCTAGTTTATTGGAGTACAAGATTAGGCAAAAACCCTGAATTACCAAAGACGGTGACAACACTTCTGAAGTCACAGAAAGGGAAATGCGCCCACTGCGAATTACATTTCACAGAATTTTCGGTGATAGAAATTGACCACATCATTCCTA
>DATNQB010000064.1 GCA_036702875.1 Oculatellaceae cyanobacterium
TACTTCTACTAATACTATTTCTAGATTACCGAAGTAGAAACAACTGCTATTCAATAGCAGTTGTTTCTACTTCAATAAAATACTCATACAGTAGAAATCAAAAAAATTTCTTCCTTCACAATGAATTAACCCTGCTTTTTAAGGGGGGTAGGGGGGATCAAGGTTTCAGGCTTTCGGTTTATCTCGATTTTGTGATTTAATATAAAAGTAACTGCATAAAGTGCTTTGCCCTTGCTGCTTAATTACCAATATCGCGCATATCCTAATACAAATCAGAAATTAATACTGAACCAATGGTTAAGAATCTGCCGTTATTGGTATAACTGGCAACTTGGCGATCGCTTTACTTGGTGGCAAGAAAACCGCAGTAATTACGTTATACCTAGCGGCGAGTTCTGTACAATTTGTTGTACCTTATCACCAAAAGAATTAAGAGATAATCCCAACTTTTATTCTCAGAAGAAGCTACTACCAATCCTCAAAGAAGATTTGGTCAAAGTTGGACATTCGGGTGAATTACTAGATTTTACCCAAGTACCATCCCAAACTCTGCAAGCAGTGTCTAAAAAGGTTGATCAAGCGTTTACCAGATTTATCAAGGGCGATAAAAACAGGCAGCGAAGTGGTAAACCTAGATTCAAAAATCCCGCTAGATATCGCACTTTAAAAGTAGAAGGTCAAGCGGTAACTGTTGAGCGAGTAGAGAAGGATTGGCTATACATTGGTGTTTCTAAACTAAAAGGTTGGCTAAAAGTTAGACTGCATAGACCATTACCTGATGATTTTGCCTTAAAGAATATTCTGCTTACGAAAAAGGCTGACGGTTGGTACTGCACCATTGCTCTAGAAGATCCTTCTGTGGCACAGTTCGCTCCTGATGAGATTATCCCAACTTGGGATAATACTTTGGGAGTGGATGCGGTGCTGCATGAGAATGATTATCTAGCTACCTCCGATGGTGAAAAGTTACCATCAATTAAGTCTTTTCGGAAGTTTTTTCAGAAGTTAGCTAAGATCTCTCGACGCAAAGCTAAACGAAACAAAGGTAGTGCCAAGCGTCGGATACTAGCTAAGAAGGAAGCGAGACAGCATCAGAAAATAGCTAGAGCAAGGGCTGACCACGCCTATAAAACTGCTCATGCTTTGGTGCGAACTGGTAAAAAGGTTTTTGTGCGAGAAGACCTGAATTTAAGAAGTTTAACCAAGAGAAATCAAGCTAAAAAGGATAAGGAAGGAAAATATTTACCAAATGGTCAATCAGCTAAATCTGGGTTAAACAAATCTTGGTTGGATGCTGCTTTCGGTAATTTCTTCAGCACCCTAGAATACATAGCCGTCAAAGCTGGGGCTAGGGTAATTGCAGTTAATCCAAGTTATACATCCCAATTTCTCTGTTATCGAGATGAGAAGGTTTTCACTGATTGCGACATCAGAGAATACTGGGATGAGAGTGAAAAAATTCTTGTTGATCGCGATATCAATGCCGCGATTAACATTAAGAGAGTCGGGCTGGGACTATTCCTGATTTTAAATCGGCGTAGCGGGAAAATAAGTAAGTCCTTTACTGATAGTACCGCCAAGCAAGTTCTGGTAGTGTTAAAAATGCGCCAGAAGCCCACACTAACCATGCAAGGTCAGTGTCGGTAGTTCACAATGAAGAAGTATGTAACAACAGTTGTACTTTTATGTCAGTTTTGGCAGCGATCGCAGTCTTAGCAGTTTTGATTGTGGTTCACGAGCTAGGTCATTTTTTGGCGGCTCGTTTACAAGGAATTTATGCTAATCGCTTCTCGGTTGGCTTTGGGCCAGTTTTGTTGAAATACCAAGGCTCAGAAACCGAGTATGCCGTGAGAGCATTTCCTTTAGGTGGGTTTGTTGGTTTCCCCGACGATGATCCCGATAGCAAAATTCCTCCAAATGATCCCAATCTGTTACGCAATCGACCTATTTTGGACAGAGCGATCGTCATTAGTGCTGGCGTGATTGCTAACTTAATCTTTGCTTACTTCCTGCTAGTAACTCAGATTGGTTTTGTAGGTGTTCAAGACTTTAACTATCAACCAGGGGTTTTAGTTCCAGAAGTTGCTTCAGATATTAGTTCAGCAGCAACCAAAGCAGGAATTAAACCTGGTGACATTGTTTTGGCAGTTGAAGGTAAACAATTAGGTGAATCTCAAGCAGGCATTTCTCTGCTGATGCAGGAAATTCAAACTCACCCTAATGAGTCCCTAGCACTAAACCTCAAACGCGGCGATCAAATTGTTAATCTCAAGGTGACACCAGAACTAGGAAAGGATGGCAAAGGTCAAATTGGTGTCCGGTTGTCTCCTAATGGTAAGGTGGTACGCAAGCCTGTAGGTGGCATCGTGCAAGCCTTTACCACTGGCGCAGAAGAGTTTCAACGAATTGCAATATTGACGGCTCAAGGATTAGGTCAATTAGTTAGTAATTTTGGGCAAACAGCAGATCAAATTGCTGGCCCAGTGAAAATTGTAGAAATTGGGGCTAATATTGCCAGATCTGATGCAGCAAGTTTATTTCAATTTGCGGCTTTGATCAGTATTAACCTGGCAATTATCAATATTTTGCCATTACCTGCTCTTGATGGTGGTCAACTGGCATTTCTGCTGATTGAAGCTATTCGGGGTAAACCCTTACCAACTAAAATCCAAGATGGTGTTATGCAGACTGGTTTAATGCTACTGCTAGGATTGGGAATATTCTTGATTGTGAAAGATACAGCCAATTTGGAAGGGATTCAGCAGCTATTTAAGTAGAAAGTCAGAATTCAGGAGTCAGTATCAAAACTTTTAGCAAGTGAGACTATTGATTCTGAAGTCTGTAGTGTCGATTAATTTAACGGCTAGTCTTTGATATCTAAACGCTCACTCTTAGTAGTGAGCGATCGCCCATGAGTATTACACGTAAGCGGTCAACTAAAAAGCAGTATGCTTTAGAGATTTTGATTCGCCTCAAGCGACTTTATCCAGAAGCAACCTGTACTCTCAACTACGAAACGCCAGTACAACTGCTGGTGGCAACTATTCTTTCTGCTCAATGTACAGATGAGCGAGTAAATCAGGTAACGCCAGCGTTGTTTCTACGGTTTCCTGACGCGGCTGCATTAGCTGATGCGAATTTAGAAGATTTAGAAAGCTTAGTTCGCTCTACAGGCTTTTATCGCAATAAAGCTAAAAATATTCAAGCTGCTTGCCGCCTGCTAGTTGAAAAATATGGTGGTCAAGTGCCAAAACGGATGGAACTATTGCTGGAATTACCAGGGGTGGCGCGAAAAACAGCTAATGTGGTGCTTGGTCATGCCTATGGCATCAATATGGGCGTGACAGTAGACACCCATGTTAAGCGTCTGAGCTACCGCTTAGGCTTAACCGAGCAAACAGACCCCATCCGTGTCGAGCGGGACTTAATGCCACTGCTACCCCAGGAAGATTGGGAAAACTGGTCAATCCGACTGATATATCACGGTCGGGCAGTTTGTAAAGCCAGAAAACCAGAGTGCGATCGCTGTGTACTGGCTGATTTATGTCCTTCTGCATATATCATTCCAGTACCAAATGCTTTAAATGATGGTTTTTCACTTGAACCTAGCAACTCGATACCAGTTAGATCCGATACAATAAAAAACGGTGTCTTCAACGATGGGAACTAACAGAATTTATGGCTAAAAAGAGCATGATTGAGCGCGAGAAGAAGCGCCAAAAGCTCGTTGATCAGTATGCAGACAAGCGGGCAGCTTTGCTTGAAGATTTTCAAAATGCTACTTCACAACAGCAAAAGGTGACTATTCACCGCCAAATTCAACAACTTCCTCGTAACAGTGCGCCTACCCGTCTGCGGAATCGCTGCTGGGTAACTGGTCGTCCTAGAGGCGTTTATCGTGACTTTGGGCTATCTCGCAACGTAATGCGCGAATGGGCGCACCAAGGTTTGTTACCTGGGGTTGTCAAGTCTAGCTGGTAGTTTTAGCTATCAGTTTAACTTGGAGGCTACAGCTATCAGCTATCAGCTAGTTGTTTATTGCACTTGTTGCAATAGCAACTAAAAAATTTACCTACTAGGGTTGATGCTGACTGCTGACTGCTGACTGCCGAGGGATTAGCTACCACAGCAACGGTCAATTCCCAGACTATCTAAGAGTAAATCACTCACAGCATTAGCGATCGCAAACTCGCTAAAAAAGCTTTCCCGAAAGTTAAAACTTTGCATCTCAGTGACGATGGCAATTACCAACGACCCTAAATCGTTTTCTCCTTCCATCCTCTGACGCACAAAAATTTGAGATGCACGTTGAGCAATCTGCTGATTAATAGCTTCTGGTATAAATTCTTGGTCGAGCCATTGATGCAAGGAAGTTTGTAGCCATACGCCTTCCTGCTGTGGATCTTCGGGTGGTGGTAGTGTAATTGATGGTATTGGTTCAGGCATATTAGCTGTCTGCGAAAGCTGAAAGCGTTGAGCTTTTAATATTTTATCTGCCGATTATCATTCTGCCAAAAAACGGTAGTGTTTAACTGCTTTCATATTAACTCAAAACAGGGTTTGAGGTAATATTTTCACAATGCCATAAAGCGGATAAAAGTTTCAATGGCAGGAGCTAAATTTTTTTGAGCTTGATTTAACTCTGAAATAATATTAATTTAAGTTAATTTAATTTCTAATTTTTTATTAGTATCAGCTATTTTTAAACTATGAGCAATTTAAAAAATCAAGTAGTTAACAGTTTTTTTATTCAGCAGATTCATGGAATATAACATTCCTGGGCTGATCGAGGGATATGCCCAAGGCTATTTTTTGATGGCTGATGATACTGGAAAAGTTGGTTGGTATTCAAGCCGTCAACGGGCGCTAATTCCTTTAGATGACAGGTTTCGTTACCCCAAGTCGTTGCAGCGTGCGATTAATCAAGAGAAGTTTGCTGTTGCCGTTAACCGCGATTTTAAGGCTGTGGTTGCTGGCTGTGCAAATAGGGAAACTACTTGGATTTCTCCAGAGTTAGAAAATATTTATTTAATGCTCTATGAGAGCGGCTTGGCTTATAGTTTTGAAACTTGGCAAGGTGACCAGTTAGCAGGTGGGATTTTAGGAATTGTGATTGGTGGGGCTTTTATTGGTGAATCAATGTTTTACAGGATTCCAGAAGGCTCAAAAGTAGCTATGGTGAAGTTAGTAGAAAGGCTGCGCGATCGCGGATTCATCCTTTTTGATGCTCAAATGAATAACCCCCACTTGGAGCGATTTGGTGCTTATATCGTTGATGATTCCGAGTATGAGATACTACTGGAACAGGCGTTACAGCGCCGTTGTTCTCTAGATATTGATTAAACTAAGAAACAACTTTAAACAGTGAAAAGCAAAAATCTAAAGTAGTAAGCATTAATACAAAAAAAATAAATTTTCTTAAATAATTGTTTCCACTTCTAATAATTTTTTAATCTTGAGTGTTAACCTTAAAAAAGACTGAAACTTATATCGTTTTTTAATGTTGAGCTAAACTCTGATTTTTGAAAAAATAATTTCTCTCATCTGTGTATATCTAAGTGCATCTGTGGTTAATTATCTGAAATTTGACCTATGCAGAAGGTCTGAAGGTCTAATTATTTAGCTTATCCACTGCCAGTTTAAATTTTTAAGGCTTAATCATAGTAGTTAAAATATAAATATTAAAAGGTTGGTTTAAATGTTAACTAATATTAATCATAAAATCAGGCAAAAAATTTGTTATTGTTTGATTTTTGTCAGCGTGTTGTGCTTAGCAGTAGTTTTCGCATCCAACGCCAAGGTTGCTCTTGCCAAAGATTCAGCTAGCGAAAGCGAAGTTCTGCGCGGTCGGTATCTGGTTACTATTACTGCCTGCGCTGATTGTCATAGCCCTCGTCAGACACCAAATGATCCTTACTGGCTGGCTGGTTATCTTCCAGGAACCCCAGGTCAACCATTTGAAGTCGGTGATTTAAAAGTATTTGCATCCAATATTACACCTGACTTAGATACTGGGATAGGAAAGTGGACACCGCAGCAAGTATTTAATTCTATGCGCCAAGGCAAGCATAACAATGGTAAGTTTTTATGCCCACCGATGCCCTGGCAATACTACCGATATATGACTGATGAAGATACTTGGGCAATAGTTGCTTATCTTCAAAGCTTAAAGCCCGTAAAGAACATAGTCCCTAATCCAACTACATCTAAATTACCAAAAAATAAACACGGTGCTAACCATGCTGATAAACATCCTGATTGTTCTATCTTTTACAAAGGTTTGAAAGGTCTACCTGCCTATCCCGGCATCAACGAAGTTAAAGTTCCAGGTAACCAAAACTGAGAACGAAACAGCAGGCAAACTGAAAGTTGAAAAAATGTTTGTGCCACGGATATCTCCGTGACACTTTTGGCTCAAGTAAAATCAGTTAAGAGATAACTGCGACTGAATTTGAGCCGCATCTAACGCACGACCGATGAAAACTAGCTGAGTTTGTCTAAGTTCTTCTGGTTGCCAAGGACGGTCATAAAATTGCTCAAAGCGATTTCCGACTCCCTGCAATACCAGTCGCATAGCTTTATTAGGAACTGCCACAAACCCTTTAATACGGTAAATTTCCTGCTGTTGTACTAATGCCTCTAACTGCTGTTTTAGCTTATCTGGGTCAAAAGCTTGGTCTAAAATTAGGTGGGTTGAGTTAATCTCATCGTCGTGGTCGTGGTCTTCTTCAGTGTCATGATGGCTAGGACGGGACTCTAAATTATCTTCTACTGCCGCTTGGAATCCCATCAAAATATCTGGACTTAATTTTCCAGCATCGCTCTGCACAATTTTTACGGTTCTGGACAGTTCTTTTTTAATTAACTCAACAACTTCAGCTTGCTGCTGGGCCTTGACTAAATCAGTTTTATTCAGTACTACCAAGTCAGCACAAGCTAGTTGGTCTTCAAAAAGTTCTTGTAATGGTGTTTCGTGTTCCAGGTTGGGGTCTGCCTGACGTTCTTGCTCAACCGCTTCTGGATTGCTGGCAAAAGTTCCGGCTGCTACAGCTTCACAATCTACTACTGTGATTACAGCATCAACTGTGGCAGCATTGCGAATTTCTGGCCATCGGAAAGCTTTTACGAGTGGTTTAGGTAATGCTAACCCAGACGTTTCTATGACAATGCAGTCTAAGGAGTCTCGCCGCTTCAGCAGTTCCTGCATAGTTGGCAAAAATTCTTCCTGCACTGTGCAGCACAAGCAGCCATTTGTTAATTCAACAATATTGCTGTTGGCATCGGCATCTTCTGGACATACTCCACAGGAACGTAGCAGTTCACCATCAATGCCGAGTTCACCAAATTCATTAACCAAAACAGCAATTCTGCGCCCTTGGTTATTTTGCAGCAAATGACGAATTAGTGTTGTTTTGCCACTACCTAAGAATCCAGTAATAACAGTCACAGGAAGTTTTGTAGCCATAATAATCAATTATCAATGAACAATTATCAGTTAATAAATTAACGTTTTCCCTTATTACCCGTTTTTTTAGGGCTGACAAATCAAATATTAATTATCATTGCTCAATTCAAAAATGCCAGCACTACTTCCTTCGCGGAGCAATTGATAATTATTAATTGCTAAACAATCCTGAATGCTGGATGATGATGCGGACACCAACACCTAGCTTCCAGGATTGTTAGAAGTAAGGAAATAAGGTTAAGAAGTTATCAGGCGATCGCGCAAATAGATTTAAACTATTCAGCAGTTGCCAATTCTGTAGCGCCACGAGTGCGCTTGCGTGTCAGGGTGTTGAACAGCATTTGTCCAATTGCCTTAATTAAATTACCTTCTAGCTCGTTGAACATCTTCATGTTCATGCCGAAAGCATCATTAGCTTCATCAACAATTCTATCGGCTGTAGCTTCATCAATGGGTAATTCATCCATTGCCTGACGATATTTTACTTTGAAAGCTTTTTCATCAGGAATACTGTCAAATTCGTAGAAGGCAGTGCCATTGCCATCAGCTAGATTCATGGCGCGTTGAGCAATACCTTTGAGGATTTGACCACCTGATAAATCACCCAGGTAGCGGGTATAGAAGTGACCAACTAACAATTCTGGCGCTGTGTTAGATACTTCCCGAATGCGATTTAAATAAGCTTGACCTGCTTCGCTTGGAGCGACTTGTTCGCGCCAGTTGGTGCCGTAGTAGAAATATAAATCTTCTTCTAAACTCGCTTTGCGGTTAAGTTCAGGGAAAGTCACCTTGGAGATAATGGGGTGCTGCTTGTGGCGTTCCATCTCTTCTTCCATTGCAGAGTATACAAAGTAGAGATTGGCTACGAGTTTGCGGTAAGAGTTTTTTTCTACAACTCCTTTTAAAAAGCACTTGACAAATCCAACATTTTCTGCCATTGTGTGGGCTTTTTTGGTTCCCTCACGTAATTTGGTTGCTAAGTTACTGCTCATGCTAAATTTCCTATGTTTAAGGTTAACGCTGCTGGACTGTCAAAAGTCAAAAGTATCAATAGCCACTAAATCGTTAGATTAAAACGATTTGCTGAGAATTTTCATTAAGATTTCTAACAAGCCGAGCTAGCAACGGCAAAATCATGTCTCAATTAGAGTCTTAAGAGTAAGGTAAGCAAGAAAGCGTTGCGCTTTTGTTGGCAATCAGTAGATTTATTCCATAAATCGGATAAATTTTGGATTATATCCGCGTTTATCTGCGTTTATCTGCGGTTAATTTAAATTTTTAATTCCCAAAAATGAGTTTTTCAAAAAGTCTAGAGAAAGAATGCGATCGCTATTTTCTCTCTCAGCTTAAGAAAATACGGTTAGTTGTTTTAGCCCAACCGTATTTTGCAACCATTTTTGAAATTTCCCGAATCCAGAAAATTTAGATATCGAGATCTACCAGATTTAAACGGGAACCGTAGGTTTCGATAAACTCGCGTCGAGGTGCAACGCGATCGCCCATCAATACAGTAAAGATCCGATCCGCCTCCGCAGCATCTTCAATTTCTACTCGCTTAAGGGTACGAGTTTCTGGGTTCATCGTGGTATCCCACAGTTGGGTGGGCATCATTTCACCTAACCCTTTGAAACGTTGGATGGTGTAATTTGCATTACTAGGAAACTCGCGTGTAGTCAGGTTATTGAGTTCGCGCTCGCTATAACAATAGTAATGATTGCGACCTCTTTCCACCTTATAAAGCGGGGGGCAAGCAATATAAATGTAGCCTTCATCAACCAATGCTCGTTGATAACGATAGAAGAATGTTAACAACAACGTGCGAATGTGCGCCCCATCCACGTCAGCATCAGTCATAATTACGATCCGGTGATATCGTAATTGAGACGAATCAAATTCTTCCCCTTTTACCCCTAATCCTAGTGCAGTAATTAAAGCTTGAATTTCTGTATTTTTGTAGATTTTCGCATCGTCGGTTTTCTCAATATTGAGAATTTTACCTCGCAAAGGTAGGATAGCTTGAAAACGTCTATCTCTTCCTTGTTTTGCACTGCCTCCGGCGGAATCACCTTCCACAATATATATTTCTGATTCCGTTGGATCTTTTGTACTACAATCTGCTAATTTTCCAGGTAAAGGTGAAGACTCTAAAACTGATTTTCTGCGGACTAATTCTCTAGCACGTCTAGCAGCTTCAGCAGCATTAAATGCTTGGATTGCTTTTTCTAAAATAGCATCAGCGACATTAGGATGAAAATCTAAATACTCTGTAAAAATTTCTCCTACTAAAGAATCAACAATTCCCCTAACTTCGGTATTGCCTAATTTAGTTTTCGTTTGTCCTTCAAATTCTGGGTCAGGAACTTTAACAGAAATAACACCTGTCAAACCTTCCCTAATATTTTCACCACCAAGGTTGGCATCTGCCTCTTTAAGCTTATTACGCTTGCGGGCAGTAGTATTCATGGTGCGTGTTAACACCGCTTTCAACCCTTCTAGGTGTGTACCGCCGTCAATGGTGCGAATATTATTGGCAAAACCGAGTAAGTTATCACTATAAGCATCAACACACCACTGCAAAGCCACTTCTACTTGCACATTATTGCGTTCACCTTGAATATAAATTACTTCCTCATGCAGGGGTTGCTTTTCAGTATTCATGTAGGTGATATATTCACGAATACCACCTTCATAACAGTAGGTTTCTACCTTCGGTTCGTTGTTTTTGAGTAAGTGAATACGCTGATCGCTAAAAGTAATTTTGACACCAGCATTTAAGTAAGCCAACTCCCGCAATCTACCGGATATAGTTGTGTAATCAAACTCTATTCCTACAGTGAATATTTCTGTATCTGGTTTGAAGCAAATAGAAGTTCCGGTGCGATTTTCTTTAATAGGTTTAGCTTTCAGTTCTCCTATAGGGATACCACGTTCAAAACGTTGATTGTGTTCTTTCTTATCCCGCCAAACAGTAACTTCCACCCATTCAGATAAAGCATTAACAACGGAAATACCTACACCGTGTAGTCCTCCAGAAACTTTATAACCACCACCGCCAAATTTTCCCCCAGCATGGAGGATGGTCATTACTGTTTCTAAAGCAGATTTCCCGGTGCGGGAATGGATGTCTGTAGGGATACCGCGACCGTCATCTGTTACACTAACAGAACCATCAGCATTTATCTCAATTTCAATATGAGTACAGTGTCCAGCCAGCGCCTCATCAATGGAGTTGTCTACAACTTCGTAAACTAGATGGTGGAGTCCTCTTGGCCCAGTTGTGCCAATATACATCCCTGGTCGTTTGCGGACAGCTTCAAGACCTTCTAAAACTTGGATTTGATCAGCGCTGTAACTGCTGGTCATAAAAAGATAGCTCCAATAATGACTATAAAGCCTACTAAGACTTATTTAAGGCAAATCTTATCAAAATTGTAGCATAAAAGGGTTAGAGGCGGTTTGAGGGGGCTTTCAGTAAAAGTTTTGTGGGGGGATGGATGTGCTAAGGATGGAGCATGAAGGGAAATCAGAGAGCAGGGTTAATTGTAATTTGTGGTGCGACGGCAACAGGAAAGTCAGGATTGGCGGTAACACTGGCTCAAAAAGTCAAATCAGTCATTCTCAGCGCCGATTCACGCCAAGTATATCGTGAGTTTGATATAGGTACAGCTAAACCAACTGTTGCAGAACGCCAGTTAGTACCACACTATTTAATAGATATCTGCAACCCGACAGAAACTTTAACTGTCGCAGAATATCAGCAACAAACACAAACACTAATTAACGATTTCCATAATAAATCTTTCTCTCTCCCCCTCTTAGTCGGCGGAACAGGCTTATACATTAAATCCATCGTCCAGGGAATGAAGATTCCCAGAGTTGCACCACAAACACAATTGCGATCGCAACTTTCCTCACTTGGTCAAACTCAACTTTATGCCATGTTGCAACAGGTTGATCCAACTGCGACCGAAAAAATTCACCCTAACGATCCAGTACGCACATTACGCGCCTTAGAAGTTTTCTATGCCACAGGTCGTCCTATTTCAGAACAACAAGGCGAAAATCCACCCCTATATCCTATTTTACAAATTGGTTTAGACTGCGACCCTGCTAAACTCACAGACCGTATTGCACAACGTACAGAAAAGATGATCGCCGCAGGTTGGGAAGCCGAAGTGAAAACCCTGATTGAAAAATATGGCTCTGAATTACCACTGCTAGATACTTTAGGTTATCGAGAAATGAAACAATATTTAGCTGGTGAAATTTCTTTAGATCAAGCCAAAGAATTAATTGTTTTGCATACTCGTCAATTTGCCAAACGCCAGCGCACATGGTTTCGCGCCTATCCTGAAATTGAATGGTTTGATGCGGATCAACCAGACTTATTAGAAAAAGTATGGGGGCGAGTACAACAATTTATTGAAAAGCTATAAAAAAACTACTGGCAGTTGCCAATAGTTTCTGTTTCTAATTATTAAATTTAGATATTTGGGTTACTACCAAACATCTAAATATGCCCTCTTTAATGATGATGATGATCGTGCTGATGACCGTGATCGTGGTGATGACCATGATCATGATGATCGTGAGAATGTTGAGCTTGGACTGCTGCTAATTGAGGATTAACAGCAAGAGCTTGTTCTGATAGTAAAGCTTCTATTTGGGGATTAGCCCAATCAGCCGCCATTTTCAAGAAGTCAGGGCGATCGTTAACACAAGGCATCTGCACATAAGTTACTTCAGGATGCTTACGACGTAAACCATGAATAATATGATCTACATCCAGCAGGGTTTCGTGGTTTTCAGTGGCAAAACCAAGAGGCATGAATACCAGTGCTGTAGCACCCAAATCTATGATGTTTCGCGCAGCTAAATCTACATTCGGTTGAGTCCAGTCAATTAGAGGCGTGTCATGGTTGAGCCAACCAATTGAGATTAAAGGATACTTATAAATCAGTTTTTCCCTAACTAAATCAAAGAGAATTTGGCTTTCAGTAATACCTGATGTAAACCCTTTGGCTTTGTGTGGGCAACCATGATTCATTAGCACAATCCCCGTTTGGGAAGGTAAATGTGCTACTGCCAAATCTTTGGCGATTTTTTCCTCCACCATTTGGGCTAACAAATCAATGTAAGCTGGTTCGTTGTAAAAGGAAGGGATATAACGCTGTCCTTTAACCCAATGCTCGCTTCCATCAGTTAGATTAACTAATGCTTTGTTAACTTGTTCGACAGCAATACCACTGGTAAAGATGGAATCTACTACTAATAGTGGGTATATAAGGATTTTGTCGAATCCTTCTGCTTTGATTTGGGTGAGAACTTGTTCAGGTAAGAAGGGAGCGCAAAAGTTAAAAGCTTTAAAAACTTTGATGCGATCGCCCCACTTTTGTTGTAAATTCTTTTCTATCCCAGCGCGTTGCTGTTCAAAAATCGCATTGTGTGGAGAAATAAAGTGATCGTGTTGGTGACTCCACTCATGCAGGTCAAACACCGCTAAAAGTTTAGCAAGTGGTGGGTAAATCCAAGTGGGAACTGGGGCAAACTTAGCTGTAAGTAAATTTAAAGCTTGTTCGTTATAGTTGGCGAAGTCTTCGTAGCTTTCCACTTCGCCGTAACCCATTAGTAATACGGCAACCCGATCACTAGCAGCAGGCGCATCGGGTGTTTGTTGTTGAATTTTTTCAGGGGTGGCAACCACGTTGCATTCCTCAATGGCTGTGACATCTTCATCAGAGTGGTGATTTAAGGTAAGGGCTTTTGTTCTATGGCTACACTTCCTTAAACCACTGCTCCTGTTTTATAGGTTAACATCCCCTCTGGGGGGATCAGGTTAAATAATTTAGCAGTTAAATAGTATTCAAACTATTTTCGGGAGGGCTTTCATCTTCCGGGAGGGTGAGGGGTAAGGGGTAAGAAGTTAGATAGTCTTCTGGCAGGAAAAGGATAAACTGATGACTCTAATTATTTGCCCTGGTGTACATCCTCCAGAACTGACTCAGGAGTTTCTGAGGAATTTGCCAGTAGCACCAGCAAATTTATTAATTTTTCCGACTGAAAAGTACCCGGCTTTCTCAGCAATTGATGTTTTACAGTTTTTAAAAGAACATCAATCTTTAGATGTACCAGTAGTATTTATTGGTTTTAGTGCTGGTGTTGTTGGTGCTATTGGCGCAGCTTGGGGTTGGCAGCTTTTAGGAGGAGAAGTTAAAGCTTTAATTGCTGTTGATGGTTGGGGCGTTACTTTAGCCGGAAACTTTCCAATTCACCGCCTTAGTCATGATTATTTTACCCACTGGAGTTCAGCTTTATTAGGTGCGGGTGAAGATAGTTTTTATGCAGATCCCGCAGTGGAGCATTTGGAGTTGTGGCGATCGCCCTATACAGTTCAAGGTTGGTGGGTAAAATCAGTTACAGAGAAATCCGAACACCGCAGATGGATAACTGCTGGTCATTTTTTGAATATGCTATTAGAGCAATACACACCCTAAAGCCTGGAAAATTAACTTTTCACAGCTGAATGCCCACATCTACACCTTAACCATGTTGCCAACTGACCCTTCCACTGCTTCTCGTCGTGGTTTCCGCGCTCTCATTAGGAATCGACCTTTTATCACACTTTGGAGCGGACAGCTATTATCCCAAGTGGCAGATAAGGTTTTATTCATCTTGCTGATTGCGCTATTGGTGGATTATCAATCACCACCAGCTTTGAAAAATTCGATGCGGTCAGTCCTGATGGTCGCTGTAACGCTACCAGCAATTTTATTTGGTTCAGCAGCAGGTATTTTTGTCGATCGCTTCGATAAACGACAAATTTTATGGATTAGTAATTTAATTCGCGGTTTATTAATTCTACTAATACCCGTACTGCCTAAGCAGTTTTTAATTTTATTAATTATTGGTTTTTCGGAATCTGTACTTACTCAATTTTTTGCCCCCGCAGAACAAGCGGCAATTCCACTGTTAGTCAAGCATGAAAACTTGATGTCAGCAAATGCTTTATTTACCACGACGATGCTTGGTTCAATGATTGTTGGTTTTGCAGTGGGGGAACCTTTGTTAAGCTTTGCTGGCTCTTTGGGTGGAGAATACGGGCCAGAAATAGCTGTGGGCGGGTTGTATCTCTTAGCCGCAGGTGTACTTTATTTAATTCCCATCAAAGAGCAGAGAAAGGCAAATCCTTTGGTTGCCGTTCACCCTTGGAGTGATTTCAAAGCAGGGCTAAAATATCTTCGCAAAAATCGTTTAGTAAGTAACGCCATGTTACAGTTAACAATTCTTTACTCAGCTTTTGCTGCTTTAACGGTGTTGGCAATCAATTTAGCGCAAGAAATTGGGCTAAAGCCAACCCAATTTGGCTTTTTATTAGCAGCAGCAGGGGTGGGAATGATATTTGGTGCTGCTATTTTGGGACATTGGGGCGATCGCTTCCACAACAAACCGTTGCCGTTAATCGGCTTTTTGAGCATGGGGTTTGTCTTAGGGGCGTTCACATTTACAGAGCAACTGTGGCTCGGTTTGGCGCTCAGTGCTTTGTTAGGTTTAGGCGCTTCCATGATTGGTGTACCGATGCAAACCTTAATTCAGCAACAAACACCTGAAGATATGCGAGGCAAAGTATTTGGTTTTCAGAATAATATAGTTAACATTGCATTAAGTCTACCGCTAGCGATCGCTGGCCCATTAACAGATCAATTTGGTCTACGGGTGGTACTTTTAAGCATGAGTATCATAGTCAGCTTGGGCGGCGTTTGGGCATGGTACAGTACCCGCCAAGTTTTACAAGATGTTATATAAACAAAGTTATGCCCGTAGTAATTGGATTAGAATGTTATTTCTTTACTAGGGTATCGACAGTAATGCTGTATCAGGATTAGACTTAAATACTAATCATCCTTAAGACGTAATTAAATAAAATTTCAGATTTAAAGTTAGCTATTTTGTGAGGTTAAAGCGTGCGTTCAACTAGCATCTCTGAAACAGCAAGAGAAGCCCCTGCAAAAGCCAGTACTCGCCAAACAGGTGGATATGCTCTGATTGATAGTTTAAAGCGAAACGGGGTTGAGCATATTTTTGGCTACCCTGGTGGCGCTATTCTGCCTATTTATGATGAGCTATTCAAAGCAGAAGCAACAGGTGGTATTAAACATATTCTAGTTAGACACGAGCAGGGAGCGGCACACGCGGCGGACGGATATGCTCGTGCTACTGGTAAGGTAGGTGTATGTTTCGCAACATCTGGCCCTGGGGCAACAAATCTGGTGACAGGCATTGCCACGGCTCAGATGGACTCAATTCCCATGGTGATCGTTACTGGTCAAGTTGCTCGTCAATCCATTGGTACAGATGCCTTCCAAGAAACAGATATCTATGGAATAACTTTGCCGATTGTGAAGCACTCTTATGTGGTGCGTGACCCCCGCGATATGTCGCGAATTGTGGCAGAAGCTTTCCATATTGCTAGTTCTGGTCGTCCAGGGCCTGTATTAATTGATGTTCCCAAAGATGTAGGGTTAGAAGAATTTGATTATATCCCTGTAGAACCAGGAGATGTAAAGTTGCCTGGGTATCGTCCCACAGTTAAGGGAAATCCTCGGCAGATTAACCAAGCAGTTAATTTAATTCGGGAAAGCAAACAGCCTTTGCTGTACGTTGGTGGAGGTGCGATCGCTTCCAATGCCCATGCAGAAATAAAACAATTAGCGGAACTATTTCAAATTCCACTCACCACAACCTTGATGGGTAAGGGTGTGTTTGATGAAAACCATCCCTTGGCTTTAGGAATGTTGGGAATGCACGGTACAGCTTATGCTAACTTTGCTGTGACTGAGTGCGATTTGTTAATAGCTGTGGGCGCACGTTTTGACGATCGCGTCACAGGAAAGCTGGACGAGTTTGCTGCCCGCGCTAAGGTAATTCATATTGATATTGATCCGGCTGAAGTCGGTAAAAACCGCTCTCCTGATGTTCCAATTGTGGGAGATGTTCGTCAAGTTTTGATGGATTTGCTGCGCCGTTGTCATGAATTAAGTATTTCTGCTGATTCATCACAGACGCAAGCTTGGCGGCATCGTATTGGGAATTGGCGGGAAGATTATCCCTTAATTGCTCCTCAATATCCTGATGTCCTTTCACCTCAAGAAGTAATTGCCGAAGTTGGGCAGCAAGCACCTATGGCATACTACACAACAGATGTTGGGCAACACCAAATGTGGTCTGCCCAATTTTTGAAAAATGGGCCTCGTCGCTGGATTTCTAGTGCTGGTTTAGGCACAATGGGCTTTGGTTTACCTGCGGCGATGGGGGCTAAAGTAGCTTTACCTAAAGAACAGGTAATCTGTATTAGCGGTGATGCTAGTTTCCAAATGAATCTTCAAGAATTGGGGACATTATCACAACATGGCATTAACGTCAAGACTATTATTATTAATAATACTTGGCAGGGAATGGTGCGGCAGTGGCAGGAAGCTTTCTATGAGGAACGTTACTCTTCCTCAAATATGGAAGTTGGTCAACCCGATTTTGTGCTGCTGGCGCAAGCGTTTGGAATTAAGGGGATGCGGATTCACTCTCGCGATGAGTTGACTTCGGCGATCGCCGAAATGTTAGCTCACGATGGGCCAGTATTGTTGGATGCTCATGTTAAAAAAGATGAAAACTGTTATCCAATGGTTGCGCCTGGAAAGAGCAACGCACAGATGATTGGCTTACCAAAACGCAGCCATCTGGAAGCGACAGAGTTAACTTACTGTAGTAATTGTGGAGCTAAAAATGTTACGAGCAACAACTTCTGTCCTGAATGCGGCACGAAGTTGTAAATCGCAGAAAATGAGTTGATTTGGAAGAGGCGCGACTACTCGCGTCTCTTGAATTAGTGAAAAAGCTAATTATGTTAAACTAAATGTAAATAAAAGTCTACATTTATTGATTGCTTTTACCCAAAAATTGGATTTAAAGTCCCGTCCTGAAGGGACGGCTTTTATTCCTTAAGTTTATCAATGTTTGATTTGAAAATCCCCGTCGTTCACGGTGGGGAGTATGTCAACTGCTTAAGAAGGGCATCACTAATTTAGAGCAGATAAAGCTGATCGTCTAGATTAATTTTGTCTTCCTTCATGTGCGATCGCGCCGATCAACTTAGATCAAAAAAAGGTTAATTATAAAGATACTAGCTCATAACAACACGCCCTTGGCATTGGAACGACAATACACATCAAGAGGATTATCAGTGTGCTGTATCTAGCAGAAGTACAAAAAAAGACAAGTTTTATTAGTGGCACGAAAACAGAACTGAAACTGCTGGCTGGTCAGCGTACTGACCAGAGTTGGACTGCTGTGCCTGGTGAAGAAGTAATTCCTGCTCCAGATGAAGCTAATAGTTATAGTGCTGGGATTTTGGTGCTGGCAGATTTAGGTACTAATCGACAGGTACAGCGTCCGCTAACGGAGGCAAGCCGTCAGTTAGTGAATATTTTACAAAATTTCTCTCGGCAGCTAGAAAAGTCTAAAAAGGAAGAAGAAGAAATTGATCAGTGGAAGCAGTCTCTGACTTATCAAAGCCAGGAACTCAATCGGCGTGAAATGGAAATGGAAGCACGCTTAGAACAGCTACAAGAAATCGAGGAAGAATTTGAACGTCTAGAGCGGGAACGTCAGGAAATTAATAATTCGCGTTCTGAGAGTAATAATCTCAAACAAGAACTTGAGCGTAACCGCCAGCAGTTAGACGCGGCTTGGCAACAATTGCAGATACAGCAGCAAAGTTTAGATGAGCGCAGAGCAGAGATTGAACAATCAGCAGGTTTAGATGCCCAACAGGTAAGTTTAATCCATGAATTAATTAATCGTATAGCAAGTGCGATCGCACCAACAGATGCAATAAGGGAACAGCTACATCTAGCTTTTGAATTAGTCAATAATCAGCAAGCAGCACTAAATTACAACTGGCAACAGCTTCAAGAACAAACTGCTGCTGCTGAACAGATGCAAGCTGAAGTTGACTATAACCAGAAAGATTTGCAAAATCGCTCTAGTGAGTTGCAGCAAGGACAAGCATCTCTTGAAGAAGCACGCACTAATTTACAACTCCAGCAACAGGCTTTAGAGGTCAAACAAGCATCCGCCAATCTGTTGCGTTTACAGTTACAAAATCAAGAGGAAATCTACCAACAAATTTCCCGTTTGGCAACAGGTCAAGATGAAGACAAAGTTAGCCAAAAAGTTGATGTGGAAGCATTGGAGAAAATACCTTTAGGAGAACTTGAGGCAATTGTCCAAAATTTGCAGAATGAAGTACATAAATTTGTACGCTTTGTCAATGACCAAGAAGAGGAATTAAACGAAAAGCGTCAGACGATCGCAGAACTACAAAGTCAGATTGCTTCCTCTAGTGAGCCTGATCGGATTGCTCTCGAAAGCGAGTTAGCAAGTGAGCAAGATGGCTATCAATTGCTTGATCAAACGCTCAAGCCGCAACGCATGAGTTTAGCGGAGAGAGAAGACATTCTCAGGCAACACATTCGTCTATTGCAACAACGGCAAGGAATTAGTAATGTCAATATTTCTGACAATCAAAAAATTGATTTAGAACCGCTTCTGACTCAGCTAAAAGTGCAGCGACAACAACAAGAAGGACAATTACAAGAAATAGAAAACCAGATTGCTCAAATCACTACCAGTATTGAGCAAGCACAGGGCATACTCGCTAACAGTACCAGTGAACAGGAAGCAAGGCAAAATGAGTTGCAAGCCATACAGCAGAATTTACAAAACCAGTTGGTTGCAGTCGCCGAGTTATGGGGCAAAGTGAATCTCTATCAAGAAAGTTTGCCACATACACAAGATAACCTTAACTGGATACAGCAAAAATTGGAGGCGATGGAAAGTCACTTAAATCACATTCAGGAGACTGGCGATTATCAACTACATACAGTTTCAGAAATGCAACAACTGCTCAATAATTTTATGGGCGTTGAGCAGCATTTTGCAGCCTCTTGATCAATTAACAATGACCAATTAACAAATAACAATTAAAGTTCATAAATCAGTCTTTTTTATCCTGATCCAGTTACCTTCAACTTCTGCGTAGAATGAATTTTTAGGTGAAGCGAGCGCACCTCCAGGCAATGAGGATGTCCGAGACCGATTAGGGGCTGTAATTAAAAATGTTAGTTCTTCAATTTGATCGAAAGTAGGAGCTATAGATAAAGCTGCTTGTAAGAATTGCCTTAAGACACGGCGTTGTATTGCTAGGGGTGCATCGCGCAATACTACACGATTCAAGCTGAGAAGAGCGGAGTTTGGTTGAGTGTAGTTAATTGATTCGGAACTGATTGCCATTGCCTGCGATCGCAGGTCTTTTGCAGCTTGTTCTAAATATTCTACGTCTGCCCGTAACAGTTCAGCAGTTTGAGCTAAAGCTTGCTCTACTTGTGGGTTGAAATGAGTTTGTAAGTAGGGTAGCAACTGTTGACGGATGCGATTACGTGCATACTTGAGGTCTTGATTATAGACATCTTCCCAAATAGGTAGTTTTAAATCTTGACAGAACTGGAATGTTTCTGCGCGGCTAACTTCTAAAAGGGGGCGCGCCAGGTGTAATTCAGATGTTAGTAACCGTTGCCAGGTTAGTGCTTGCAAGCCATCAGCACCAGCACCTCGGATTAGATTATAGATCAAAGTTTCAGCGCGATCGCTTTTAGTATGACCTGTGACAATGTATTGGTAACTATGTGAAGAAGCAATTTTAGTTAATGCTTGATAGCGCCACTCTCTTGCTGCGCCCTCACTCTGGGTTACATGATCTGCTATTTGCAGATAAAACGGAAGTTGCCAGTTACAAGCAATTTGTTCGACATGAGCAGCGATGCCAGCATCTTTTGACCAACGGTGATCGCAATGTGCTATAGCTAGTTGCCAACCCCATTTTAGTTGTAAATCTAGCAGTAATTTAGTTAAGCACAGGGAATCTTGCCCACCAGAAACAGCTATTAATATACGTTGCTGCCGTTTTAATAACTGGCGATGTTGCAAAGTGCGATGCACTCGTGTATGAAGCGGTGTCCAAACCGGACGATTAACCATCAATATTACGGAGTTTCGTTATAAATTCAGCGGTCAAATTAAATAAACTGCTGGTATTTAACAGTTAGGATTTGACCGCTGCCATATTTCTAGATTTGATTGTTTTAGTTAATCTTCAGTATTGATTTTCCTATCAAGAAGATGGATTCATATCCTTCCAAACTTCATCTAGTAGCGAGTCTGTAGAATTTTCTTCTGACTCATTGGTATCCGATAGGTCTCCAAAATCAAACTCATTTTCATCATCTGATGCGCTGAGATCGAAATTAAACTCATCCTCATCAGCAGAGCTTGTTAGATCCAAGCCATTAACTTCAGAAGTTAAATCAAAATCACTGAGTTCAGAAGTTCTACCTAAATCCAAATTATCAGTTTCAGATCCAAAATCGAAATCACTGGTTTCAGCGATTGCCCCCAAGTCAAAATCATTGGCTTCAGTGCTAGCAGCTAAATCAAAATCATTGGTATCTAAGCCGAAATCAAAATCATTAGTTTCAGCAGCTTCCTCTACATCCAAACCCCGTGGTTCACCTGTGGCTATAAAATCAAAATCACTGGTTTCAGTGTTAGTAGCTAAATCAAAATCATTGGTATCTGAGCCGAGATCAAAATCAGTAGTTTCAGCAGTTTCTTCTACATTCAAACCAGTTGGTTCGCCTGTGGCTATGAAATCAAAAGCACTGGTTTCAGTGGTGGCAGCATCGAAATCACTGGTATCTGAGCCGAGATCAAAATCTGCGGTTACGTTTGTTTCTCCTAAGTCAAAATTATCTTGATTAGCAGTAGTTGCGAAATCAAAATCGCTGGTTTCAGTGCTGGCGGCATCGAAATCAGTGGTAGCGGCAGTTTCCCCTAAGTCAAAATTATCTTGGTCGGCAGTAGTTGCGAAATCAAAATCACTGGTTTCAGTGCTGATGGCATCAAAATTACTGGTATCTGAGCCGAGATCGAAATCAGTGGTAGCGGCAGTTTCCCCTAAGTCAAAATTATCTTGATCAGCAGTAGTTGCGAAATCAAAATCACTGGTTTCAGCTATTCCCAATTGCAAGTCATCCGCAGGAGTTTCTAAAACTTCCAAAGTACTGTTTTGAGTTACACCTGGCAGATCGAAATCCTCTTCGTCCGCTGTGATGGCTGCTGTTAGATCACTGCTTTCGCTAACTAAAGAGACTGCTGCCAAATTAACAGTATCAACTTGAATTGTGTCTGTTGCAGACACAAGCTGCTCTGGGTTAGCCGTAGGTACTTGTTGAGGTGTCAACACCTGCTGAGGAGGGCTGGCTGGTGTCTCTGCCGTAGGCGTTGTAGAGGCTTCAGGAGCAAATTCTAGGTTGATTCTGACTTTTCCTTTTACCCAGCCCCCAGAGCTAAATCTTAGGACTTCACAGTAAACTCCCTCACGGGAAAACCAGCCTTCCTGTGATTCTGACCATGTACCTAAGTTATGTGCTAACTGAGACTTAATGACATCTGCAAGTTCGCCAACTCTAAAAGTACGGTGTCCAATAAAAATTTTGGCAGATTCATCAATAGATAAAACTTCACCATTTTCCAGTGGCTGAAACTGATTATCCACGTTCATATTCCCTGATTAAATTTGTAGTTTTCATGCTGGTAAGCCTTGAGTTTTAAACAAGTGAAGAGTCATCAGCAGCAATTTGTTGGAAATTCTACACTAGATATTTCATCTAAGCTTACCCGTCACCTGCTTATACCTTACATTTTCGCGCTAATAGCTTAGGTGATAAAAGCTTAAAAGAACCATCCATAGCTGTGTAGTCCTTTACCTAGCAGATTCACCCCAAGATAGCAAATCCAAACAACCATAAACCCTGTGGCAGCTAAAATTGCTGGTCTACGTCCTTGCCAACCACGAGTAATTCGGGCATGAAGGTATGCCGCAAATACTAGCCAGGTAATCAAAGCCCAAGTTTCTTTTGGATCCCAACTCCAGTAAGAACCCCAAGCTTCATTTGCCCAAACTGCACCAGCGATAATTCCGATAGTTAATAGGGGAAATCCCAATCCAATAATGCGGTAACTGATGTTATCGAGTGTTTCAGCAAGATTAAGGCGCTGGGGTGACAGTGAGGGATTTAAGGCTTTAGTTGCCTCAGATATAGCTATAGGCAACTGTTCAGTGTCAACTAAATCGAGAACTGCTGTTTTCACAACATTATTGCTTTCAACGAAATTAGAGGCAGTATTAGAAGCGTTGCTAGATATTTGAGGCTGAGATACTAACTGAGTGTTTCGTTGTAGTCGATAGTGGCTTTCCTGATGTTCGCCTTTATTGCGATAACCACCAGTACCTACAGAACTGCCGCGCAGTTCAATATTTTGACCACGAGTAACTACTAAGAAAGCGATCGCCAGTAGAGAGCCTACCATCAAGGTAGAGTAGCTGATCATCATCACACTAACGTGCATCATCAGCCAATTCGATTTGAGTGCTGGTACTAGGGGTGCGGATGCCTGCATTTCTGCTGGTAATGTTATGGCAGCAAAGGCTGTAATACCCATTGCTACTGGCGCTGTCACCACTCCCACTAAGCGACTTCGGCTCATATTTTCAGCAATCAAATGAATGCTTGTGATTCCCCAAGTTAGGAAAAACAAAGATTCATAAAGATTGCTTAAGGGGAAGTAGCCAGCTTCTAACCACCTAGCGCCTAATAAAGTGGCAATGGTCATATTTGCGATCGCCATTCCTGCTGTTCCCAACGATGCTATATAAGGAATTCCTGGAAAAGCTGCCCCTATCCAGTAAATTAACATCGTGAGAAAAAGCACAGCAAACGAAATATTATCTAACTTGTTCTGGAGTGCAACCAGATCCATAAAGTGTTCTCCCCAGGGGTTTTGAAACAATCCATATTCAGAGCCAATATTATCGTATCGGTTCTCGCTGCATCGGGTATTTTAGCTGTCACCTCTCAACTTTCTGTTTAAGTCCTTTAAAACACCAGCTTCTTGGGACAATTCTTCCAACTTCTCCTACCTAAGTTTGATCGAAAAATCTTAATCAGGGGATAAGGGAAGTGAGGGAGTATTTTATATTAGACTTCCCCATCTCTTGAAGTATACTTACAGCAGATTTTAAGGAACGTGAAATACAAAATACCCTGGCACCCTCCCCTTAGCAAGGCGAGGGTTGGGGAGGGGTGTACTCCACTTAGATGCAAAGACGTTGTATGTTGAACTTAGGTGATCTTGTAGGCGTAGTGGCAGGTTATTTAGGTTTTGGGGCAGGCGATGCTGGTAAAGCAGGAGATTTACTAGCATCTTGAGAAATATTAGGAGAGGAAGCAACTTTTTTAAGCTGCACAAAAATATTGAATAAGCTACTACGTTCATTATGAACACCTGCGGTAACTCCAATTGTTCGCATAGCATTAATCAGGGTTTTTTGCGTTGATGGTAGTTGCGGCAATGCTAAATTGCCAGCGTTGATAGTGCGGTCAATATCAATAAAAAATTGACCATTTTGGCGATCAGGCTTAGTTATCAGAGCTTTTTTGAATAAATCTTGCTCGGCAAGGGTAGCTTTTGGTTGAGGCACGATTAATTTGGGGATGGCAGCGCCCAGTGTTAGGAAAGCTACATTACCGTTTAACCAACCGTGAGTGGCTGTTAAACCACCTAGTTGAGATGTCCAGTTCACGACTGGTTGACCACCTAGTAGAGTTTTTTGCACCTGAAATTGATATTGTTTAGCCATTAGCTGATCTAGTTGCTGAAAAGTTTTTTCAGCACGGGGGCGATCGCTTGCCTGTACCATTAGCACAACACCAGCACCTAGATCAGATGGTGATCCTTTAGGTGTAGGGATTAGGGAAAGGGAAAATTCCCCTTTCATCCAAGACATCAAATCCTGCTCTAAATCTAAATTAGTTGTGGACTTGATCGTGGCACGTAAATTCTCTGGTTTGATCGGTGCGATTGGGTTAGAATCAGCACCCTCGCGGTAGTCCTGCCACAACTGTTGTAAATTCCCACCCGAAATCATCAGTAGTGTCTCAGCAGGTAGACGCTTGGGCATATCTTTAGCATTGTTTTCGACTACAAGTAGCTTTTTGCTATTTGGCTTGAGCCAAGAAATTCCCTGAAAGTTAATTCCTTCTGGCTCTAGAGTAACTGTCGTAGCAATGCCTTGTTTTTCTTGCGCTTGTGCCAAATTTTCAGGAGATAAAGATCGTGCTGAACTGGCTGCTGCTTTAGCCGTTGCTACTGGTACGTTTAAATATAACTGTGCGAAAGGTTGCTCGACTTGAATTTGACCTAACGACTCTTTATAACCTGGTGTAGCAGCTAGAGAAGGTTGACCTTGATAAGTGTCAATTACACGCTCAGTTATTTTGGGATCTGTTGTCACGACTAAGGAACGTCCCAGTACTGTCGTTGATACATACTGAGAAGCAGAGTTTTGTGCTTCTTTAATGTTGATTCCTTTGTAATTTCGTTCTACAAATTGGCTGGCTTTAGCTGACCTGGGCTTATCTAATAGCTGCCGTGCTTTTAGGGGATCTTCAATTGGCAGCACCATCACTATCGACTGTTGAGTTAAAGGTGTAGTAGTGGATGCTCCAGATGCCAAATAACCAATCATTACCTGTTTGCCCAGCCAAGGTTTAATATCTTGCTGGTAGTTATAGCCGTTGGCTGTGAGGAATTTGTCCCGCCAAGTTGCCAGTTGTTTGTTTAAGATAGCTTGGGTTTGGGGAGTTCCATATTGCTGTAGTTGCTGCCATTTTTCTTGATCGGTTGCGATCGCTACAGCAGCTAAAGTGTCTTGGGGAATCAACTCAGCACCGATGGGAACGTTACCCAACTGATCTTTGCGTTGTACCATTAACCAGTAAGCAACGGCTCCCCCACCAATTAGCAAAACAACAGCCGCTATCAGCCACTGGGAAGGTTTAGTTTTTTTCAGCATAGACTTAGACCAGCAAGGCAGTGCAATTGCCAATTTAGCAGTGGATAGATCATCGAGCAAGGCAAATAGTAAACATTGCCCCTTGACCAGGAGTACTACTAGCAGTAATACTTCCGCCATGTGCTTCTACAATTCGCCGTGCGATCGCTAAACCCAAGCCAGTGCCACTGCCTGAACGCGAACGATCCGTTGTATAAAACTGTTCAAAAATATGGGGAAGATCCTGCTCACTAATACCTGACCCCGTATCGCAGATTTGCACAGCTATCTGCATACCTTCTATCTTACCGCCCACATAAACATGGGAATTTTCCTCAGAGTGCTTAATAGCGTTATCCAACACATTCATAAAAGCTTGCAATAGCCGCTCTGGATCGCCTTGTAGGATCACGTCAGGAACATTCTTGCAAATTACTACACCTTTAGCTTGCATCCGAGATTCCATTGCTCGGATAGCTTGGTTGATTAATTTTCTTAGGTTGAGCGGTTGTTTTTCTATTGCAGTTATACCAGCTTCTAGTCTGCCAAGATCTAGTAGATCATGAATCAGTCGCGACAAACGCTTGGTTTCATCTTCAACAATTCCCAAAAAGCGATCGCGTAGTTCAGGTTCCTCTGCTGCGCCATTTCTTAGTGCTTCCGCTGTCACTAAGACATTACTCACAGGAGTACGTAATTCATGAGATACGTTAGCCAAAAATGCCCGCCGCTCTTGCTCAAGTGCAACTAGCCGTTCGCTCATCCGGTTCAACTCTTTTGCTAATTGACCTAGCTCATCATTTTGGCGGATGTTCAGTTTCTTACCGTTAAACTAAGCGATTCCCTCACGAGAACCGCTCGTCTCCAAAACCGTGCTTGATACTTTCGCATCACACGGCTCCTCAGTAATAAGGTCATTATCATTGATACCTCTGTCACCCAATAAGGGTTTAGGTTTGGCACTAT
>DATNQB010000065.1 GCA_036702875.1 Oculatellaceae cyanobacterium
GACCGTTCTTTTTTATCACAGTTTGATACTTTTTTCTCTATAGAGAGCTTGTTGTCAATAAGCTGACAGTTTTTTGATAAGGGCTGAACCCTGATGTGCAAAGCACATCAGGCTTTGGGGGCGCTTGTCGCCCCCTGAACTCTATACGACCAAGACTTTTATTTATGGACACAAAAAACTGTTCAACAGTTAAAAGAACATAAATTACATGAAATAGATATCCCTAATCTCATTGAAGAAATTGAAAGCATCGGAAGAAATGAAAAACGGGAGTTAAAAAGCCGTTTAATTATATTAATGCACCTCCTCAAATGGCAGCATCAACCACAAAAGCGTAGTGAAAGCTGGCGGAGTACAATTACTGAACAACGTATCTCTATTGAAGTATTACTTGAAGATAGTCCGAGTTTAAAACCTTTAGTTGAAGAAATATTTAATGATTGTTATCAAAAAGCTCGTTTTAAAGCCTCTGAAAAAACAAAAATTAAATTAAACTTCTTTCCCCAAGAGTCTCCTTTTACTCAAGAAGAAACTATCACAAATTCCTGTTTAGGATAAAATTAATTTAACTTTATTGAACCACCTTTTTCTGACAAAACACTCTCTATTTTGATTGGTTGCCTGAGTAGAAACGGTATATATTGCCTCTCTACTTGTATAATAGATATCCCGATCAAATGCGATCTCAAGTAATTGCCAGAAAAAGTGTTAGTCAGCAGCAATGAAATTAAGCAAAAAGCCCTAGATTTAGGATTTCATCAGGTAGGGATCGCCGATGTTAACGCTGCAACTTTTGTAGAAGTACAGCGATTGCAAGCATGGATGGCGCTAGGCTATCACGCCGATATGGAATGGATGGCGAATCCCAAGCGTCAGGATATTCATTTAGTCATGCCAGAGGTGCAATCAGTAATTTGTGTTGCTCTCAATTATTACACACCTCACCAGCGTCCAGAAAGTCGGGAATATGGCAAAATTTCCCGCTATGGTTGGGGAAGGGATTATCATAAGGTTTTACATAAAAAGCTCAAGGCGCTGTCTAATTGGCTGCAAGAGCAAGGTGAAGGTATTCAAGCTCGTTATTACGCTGATACTGCGCCAGTACAAGATAAAGTTTGGGCGCAACGCGCAGGAATTGGCTGGGTTGCTAAGAATGGAAATGTAATTACCAGAGAATTTGGTTCTTGGGTATTTTTAGGGGAAGTGCTGACTAATCTAAAGTTGACAGCAGACAAACCGCACACCCACCACTGCGGTAATTGTACTCGTTGTATTGAGGCTTGTCCTACAAATGCGATTCGTGCTGTCGCGCCGGATGACGCGCAGGGACACCCTTTTGTAATTGATGCTAATCGCTGCATTGCATATCATACAATTGAAAATCGGGCGGAAGAATTGCCAGATGCGATCGCGCCTCATTTACAAGGATGGGTTGCTGGATGCGATATTTGTCAAGATGTTTGCCCTTGGAATCAACGTTTTGCTAAAAACACAGATGTAGCAGATTTTCAACCTTATCCTGCAAATATTGCACCTCCCCTCACGGACTTAGCAGAAATTTCTGATGCAGAGTGGAATCAAAGATTTACCGCATCAGCACTGCGACGGATTAAACCAGAAATGCTCCGACGCAACGCCAAAGCTAATTTGGCAACGCTTCAAACGCCATCTGATGGCTAGCTGACTAATCGTTATCCATTATTTTTAGGATATTTATCTAAAAAAAGGATACTGACTCCAAAATACAGTATGTTGACAAAATTGAGATCTATACACATCAATGACCGTGAAACTAATAATTTTTGATTTTGATGGTACTATTGCTGATACATTTGAGCCGTTGATTAAGATTATTCAGCGTTTATCTCAAGAATTTGGATATAAATCAGTTAGTCCAGAAGATATTGATTTATTCAGAAATTTAACTACTAGAGAAATTATTTATCAAGCAGGTGTTTCTATTTGGAAACTGCCATTTATTTTGAGAAGAATTAAAAAAGAATTAAATAAAGACATTAAAGTAGTTCGACCAATTCAAGGAATGAAAGAAGCATTGCTCGATCTCAAAGATCAGGGCAACCAGTTAGGTATTATAACTTCAAACTCCCAAGACAATGTTCAGTTATTTTTAGAAAATAATCATTTAGATACAATTTTTAGTTTTATTTGTTCAGGCACTACAATTTTTGGAAAAAACAAAGTGATTAATAGTGTGCTGATTCAGAAAAATATAAATCTATCAGATGTCATCTATGTTGGAGATGAAACTAGAGATATAGAGGCTGCAAAAAAAAGTAACATTCAAGTAATTGCCGTTAGCTGGGGATTTAATTCTCAAGAAATATTAGCTAATCAAAACCCAGATTATTTAATCGATCATCCACAGCAACTTACGGAAGTGGTTAATAGCTTAAAGCAGCTAATATCATAAAAAAGAAAATATTGCTACTTTTAGCTATAATTAAAAATTTAACTTAGTGCTTATTAATGTCATTTTTTCTATAAAAATTAGCAGTACGTTGATTAAAACATTTCTAAATTAGAGCAATGAACCGATATTTTTCCCCTTTCCAGCAATTCTTGATCACATGGTTGTTAATTTTATTGACTGGATGGTTGACAGTTTTAACGTTGAGCTATGTTGGTGAATTAATTAGTATTTTATTAACAGCAGGGTTAATCGCTTTTTTACTCAACTATGCTGTTGTTATTTTGGAACCATTTCTACCCAGGAGTATAGCAGCATTACTGGTATATCTATTAGCTGGAGTAGTTGTAGTACTCATTGGTTTAACTTTAGTACCACCTGTATTTAACCAAGGAGGACAATTATTAACTAATTTTCCATCTCTATTAGATTCAGCGAGACAACAACTATCTCTATTTCAAAGCTGGAGTGTAGAGCATAAATTACCCTTTGATGTACCAATATTGGCTTCTCAACTATTAGCCAGATTACAAACACTAGCTTCAACACTTACTTCCACAGGTTTTGGCTTAGTTTTAGGTACATTTAATGGATTTTTAGACTTTATTTTAGTTTTGGTAATTTCTTTTTATATGTTGATAGATGCTGAAAGAGTTTGGCAGAATTTTACAGGTATTTTCTCTCCTATAATTCAATCAAGTTTAACAGATACTCTTGCCAGAAATTTGCAAAGGTTTGTTACAGGTCAATTATTGCTAGGTTTATTTATGTCAGTGGCATTGACACTAGCGTTTTTTGTTTTGCAAGTTCCATTCTTTCTGTTATTTGCTGTTTTTATCGGAGTAATGGAGATTATTCCATTTATAGGAGCAAGTTTAGGAATTACTATTGTGACTGTTATAGTAATTTTTATTAACTGGTGGTTAGCTTTAAAGGTGTTAGTAGTTGCGATCGCACTGCAACAGGTTAAAGATAATTTAGTAGCTCCCCGTATAATGGGTAATTTGACAGGTTTATCACCTGTAATAATATTTGTGTCATTACTACTAGGAGCCAAATTAGGTGGAATATTAGGAGTAATTTTAGCAATTCCACTCACTGGTGTATTTAAGAGTCTGGCGGAAATTGTTTTAGATCCGACACTACCACCTCAAACCGGATCATTTTTTCACAATCCTTTTAAAAAGGATTCTCTTAAGGATATCAATACATCAATTAATTTAGTAATTACAGATTCCTCTGTAGAAAGTTCTAAATAATGTAGAGACGCGATATATCGTGCTTTCAAAAAATGTTTACTCCCTTCCCACCTAAAGAATACCTATTTTAAAAACCGCCAAGACGCAAAGAACGCCAAGGAAGAAGAAGAATATAATCGGTAATCTTTTAATGGGAAGGGAGTAGTATATTCAATTGTCCACATTCTTACCTTTTAGCGATCAATAATATTGTAAAGCTTGAGTTTTAGATAGTCGTTCGTTATCTTCTGCTGACTCCATCAGCTTGACTAAACCATAGTTTTCTAGAATTTCCTCAATTTGAGCAAATTCAGAAATGGGAATTTGTACAGCAATAGGTTGCTGATTTTCGTCAAAAACATAATACTTGTGAATTTCAAGCATTTTAGTGTTTCTAAAAAGTGCAATCCAGTCGAAAAGGCGCACATTAATTATATGTGCGCCCAAAAGTAAAAGTTAACGGCAACAATGCTAAATTAACTTGATTGTGCAGTTAGTAACTCTGCGGGTAAACGCTTGAAGGCGAGACGTTCATTTTCTACATCTACATAGATGGTGTCACCGTCGTTAAAGTCACCTCGTAAAATACTCTTAGCAATTTGGGTTTCTAATTCTCGTTGAATCGCCCGCTTCAGTGGACGCGCACCATATACTGGGTCATATCCTACCTCTGCTAAGAAGTCTAAGGCAGATTCAGAAAGTTTTAGAGACATCTTGCGATCGCGCAATCTTTCCTGCAATCGCTTAATTTGTAACTGCACAATATACCGCAGTTCAGATTTACTCAAACCGTGGAAGATAATAATTTCATCAATCCGGTTGAGAAACTCTGGACGGAAACTATTACGCATCGCCTCCATTACGCGACTACGCATTTCTTCATAGCGGTTTTCATCACCAGCAATATCTAAGATAAATTGCGAACCAATATTACTGGTCATGATGATAATCGTATTCTTAAAGTCCACAGTGCGACCTTGAGAATCTGTGACTCGACCATCATCTAAAATTTGCAACATTACGTTGAAAACATCGGGGTGTGCTTTTTCAATTTCATCAAATAAGATGACTGAATAAGGACGACGACGAATAGCTTCAGTTAATTGACCACCTTCTTCATAACCCACATACCCTGGAGGCGCACCAATTAATCTGGAAACGGCGTGTTTCTCCATATATTCGGACATATCTATCCGCACTAAAGCGTCTTCGGTATCGAACAGGTAAGCAGCAAGTGCTTTTCCTAGTTCTGTTTTACCTACCCCTGTAGGGCCAAGGAAGATAAAGCTTGCAGTGGGACGATTAGGATCAGCTAACCCAGCACGAGATCTTTGAATCGCATCTGCAACCGCAGTCACCGCCTCATGTTGTCCAACTACTCGTTTGTGCAGTTCATCTTCTAAATGTAAGAGTTTTTCTCTTTCAGATTCCACTAATTTGCTAATTGGAATACCAGTCCATTTAGAGATAATTTCCGCAATATCGGATTCGGTGACTTCTTCTCGCAGCAAAGATTTGCCACTGGTTTGAGCTTCTGCAAGGTTTCTTTCAGCATCTTCTAATTTACGGTGCAGTTCGGTCAATGTACCGTATTTGAGTTCTGCTGCTTTGTTGAGATCGTAATCGCGTTCAGCTTGTTGGATCTCAATATTAACTTTGTCGATTTCTTCTTTAATCGACTGAATTTTGTTGATAACGTCTTTTTCAGACTGCCATTGACCGTTTAACGTGCGCTGTTCTTCTTTGAAATCAGCAAGTTCTTTTTCTAATCTTTCTAACCGTTCACGAGAAGCGGGATTACTTTCTTTTTGCAGCGATAAACGTTCCATTTCTAGCTGCAAAATCTTACGGTCAATTTCGTCAAGTTCTTCTGGTTTGGAGGTAATCTCCATTTTTAGGCGTGCAGCAGCTTCATCAACCAAGTCAATTGCTTTATCTGGTAAGAAGCGATCGCTAATATATCTAGTAGATAAAGTTGCGGCGGCTACTAATGAATTATCAGAAATCCTGACCCCGTGATGAACTTCGTAGCGTTCCTTTAAACCCCGCAAAATTGAAATCGTATCTTCAACACTGGGTTGATCTACATATACTTGTTGGAAGCGGCGCTCTAAGGCTGCATCCTTCTCAATATATTTGCGGTATTCGTCTAAAGTCGTTGCACCAATACACCGCAATTCACCCCGCGCTAACATCGGCTTTAACAAGTTGCTGGCATCCATTGCGCCTTGAGTAGCACCAGCACCGACAACAGTGTGAATTTCATCTATAAATAGGATGATTTTGCCTTGAGAATCGGTGACTTCCTTAAGTACAGCTTTTAAGCGTTCTTCAAACTCACCGCGAAACTTAGCACCAGCAATTAAAGCGCCCATATCTAAGGCGATTAACTTGCGATCGCGCAAAGATTGCGGTACATCTCCACTGATAATCCGTTGTGCTAGTCCTTCTGCGATCGCAGTTTTACCAACACCTGGTTCCCCAATTAGTACGGGGTTATTTTTAGTCCTACGGGAAAGAATTTGAATAGTACGGCGAATCTCATCATCTCGCCCAATTACTGGATCAAGTTTACCTTCACGGGCATACTGTGTCAGGTCGCGCCCGTATTTTTCCAGTGATTCATATTTGCCTTCTGGATTTTGGTCAGTCACTTTTTGACTCCCACGAATTTGGGTGATGATATTTTTGAGTTTCGCTTCATCTAGTTTAAATTCTTGGAATAAAGCTTTACCAAAGCGGTCTTCTTTGGCATAGGCTAACATTAGGTGTTCAATCGAGATGAAGTCATCTCCATACTCTTTACGATACGCTTCAGCCCGATCCAAGAGTGCATCAAGACTACGCCCTAAATAAACAGAACTGCCACTACCTGAGACTTTAGGATTGCGTTGAATAAATTGCTCGGCAAAATCCCGCACGCGCTGGATACTTACACCAGCTTTGGTAAATATGCTGCTGGCTAGTCCTTCTTGTTCTAGCAGCGCCTTCATCAAGTGTTCAGCTTCTATTTGTTGCTGTTGAGCTTGCTTAACGACATCTGGAGTACGTGCGATCGCTTCCCAGGCTTTTTCGGTAAATTGATTAGGATTAGTTGGTTGCATCCTTCCCCATAACCTCCCTAGTAATTTTTTATATAAATTTGTTCTACTAAGGTCATTGTAGAAAGGATGGGGTGATCTTTAAGATCGGTGTTTACGTATGTGGATCTAGGTATAGCCGAAGTGAGTAGGGCTAATTCCTTATCTTCGCGGAAACAGTCTTTACTCTTTTTACTCTATTTGTATAGAACCAAGACTTGGGGGGCTTCCCCCCACACCCCCCATTGGGCAGGGTTAATTCATTGTGAAGGAAGAAATTTTTTTGATTTCTACTGTATGAGTATTTTATTGAAGTAGAAACAACTGCTATTGAATAGCAGTTGTTTCTACTTCGGTAATCTAGAAATAGTATTAGTA
>DATNQB010000066.1 GCA_036702875.1 Oculatellaceae cyanobacterium
TTAGATATTTTTCTTTCATGCACTAAAGATGTTTGCGAGTTAATGAGATTAAAGCCAAATAAAAGCTTAAATTTTTACAGAGGTTTAAAAGCTGCATCCCTTATTCAGTCTTGTCTTTGACGGGGTTGTCACCCCGTCAAATTAATCCGTTCTGCAATTCGCGCAAAGCAGGCGCAGCGTGCTAGCCTTGCTAAACAAAGAAGTGATGAATAGGGATGTTTGACTTAGCTAAAATCCAATCGATTGACCAATCATACTCTCCTCAAGGATTCTTTGCCGCATAGGCCTGGCAGCGTTAGTACGCTCTCTCCTCTGTTAGAAAAGCACGAGAATTGTTATGCTTGCGAGAATCTGGTTAATTTTATTTACTATTACGATCAGACGTTACAGCTATATTTCTATCGAAACTTTTGAGATTATCCTGCAAGCGTTGATAGATGTGATCGCCCCAAAAAGGAACCACAGCCTGCCCTTGAGAAAATGCCTCTAAAGATATTTTCTTGTCGTCTTCCCTTTCCAACTTGTCTAACCTTAAATCCTTATTTATAAATTTCTACAACCTTAATTCCAGACTAAAATTCTTGAACAATATCTCACTCAATTCCTTAAAATTTAAGCCAAACAACAGGGATACACTAATTTTTGCATTCTCACACACAGGAATAATCAACTTCACCAAATAATAAGGTTGACTTTGATTTCTTGTTGAGGCTATCCTCAAGGATTCCATAATTCCCCCTAAATCTCCCAATAAATTCAAATCCTTTCCAATTGCTTGTTCAAACACTAGCAAAATCAATTGTAGTTTTCGGGTTAACTCAATTGGAACGGGTTTATATCCTAATTTGGGGATAAGTGCAATTAATTCGCTAATTCCTTGAATATTAACTCGATATTTCTCTATTTCTGCTTCTCCTTTCATTTCCTGTCCTAACCACTGATGGCAACGAGAACAAAATCCCGCGGGTGAAAACCTAGCTATTACAGGTAAACGTGAACCACAATGAGGGCATTCTTCTACTAATTGCTGTTTATGAATCAAACAAAATTTTACATCCTTAAATGACCATAATAATGGTTCATAGAGCGTCTTCTTCTCCTGCTCCCACTCTTGCCAACAACAAGGACACCAAGCGCGATAATTGCGAAATAACCCTCGGTCATAAATCATCCCTTTCCAGCTTAAAAGAGTCAAAAAGCGTAAATCCTGACGCATTGTTAACTCTTCTAGGACAGTTACTAACTTTCCTGTCATTTCTCGCATTCCGTTGATAGTCGGTTTAGCATCGCTATTTCCCAATAGGTGACTAATATTTTTTGACAATAGCTCAGATTTATCCTCATCTTTCAGGATAAGAGGCGCAATTTCTCCCATAATGAGTTTCTGAGAAGTTAAACAATGCGCCTGCGCTAAACGATTGAGATAGCCACTCAGGCTTTCTGTATAAGGAGTTCCCACCCCAACAGGTTCAAGAGAAAATAACCGACTCCGTTGCGGAATTTCTAGAGATTTTAAACTCCAATGTTCTGAGTAAATATTCATCCCTATAGGATTAACCTAAACGCTGGTGCTGTAGTCTTAAAGGGCAAATTTCAAGAAATAGTTTCTGATTCCCTCTTAACCTCAATGCCGTAATTAACAAAGAGATCGGGAACAGATATATCTAAAGCTACCGCTAACTTGACAATATTTTTTAACGTAGGGTTACGCTCCCCGTTTTCGATCCCTGAGATGTAGTTACGATGAAGCCCTGACCTTTCAGCCAGTTCTTCTTGGGATAAATCTAGCTCTCGCCTTCGCCTTCTGATGGCTTTGCCAAAGCGGTACTCAATACTGAAATTTTTTTGTCTCACAAAACAATAGTGAACGAGTACCGCAGTTAAATCTATATATTATCAGTTACATTCTGCACACTATAAGTGTTATAAAGAAAGTAGTACAGCATGAGATCAGCAAGTTCATAACTTTATTGCCTCATTTTTATAGATTGATAAATAAAGCTAGGTAACAGATATATGAAAGAGCAATTTGAACAATGGCTTGCTCGCCTTCAAATATCCGAGTCAGGACAAAAAATTATTGAGAAAGTTCGCTCATCTGAACCATCCCGTCGTGTTGGTGGTGGTAGCAAGAATGTTTCGGGACGCTACCCTAGTCGCAAGATGGGAGTCACAATTCAATTTGAGTCGCATCGGGTTGAACTCCCAATAATTTATCAGTTAGAACACGATGACAATGTTCTAGAATTCTACGATCAACCACCGCAAATTAAACTTGACTATCAAGCAAGTAATGGACGTAGATTAGGCATTTTACACACCCCTGATTTATTTGTAATCCGAACCAATTCGGCTGGTTGGGAAGAGTGTAAAACTGAGCAGGAGTTAAAAAGACTAGCAGAGAAAAACCCTAATCGTTACTTTTATTCTGAAGATAATCAGTGGATTTGTCCACCAGGAGAAGCCTATGCTAATCAGTTTGGGCTTTATTACCGAATTCATTCAGATCAGGAAATTAACTGGGTTCTGCAACGTAATATTCAATTTTTAGAAGATTATTACCGAGCCGAATCTCTAGTAGTGGAAGAAGCGATCGCTCAATCAGTGATCTCAATTGTTTCATCTCAACCAGGAATAATTTTAGCGGAATTACTCAACCAGCCAACAGGAGCTAATTCCGATGATATCTACACATTAATTGTTAAAGAGCAAATCTATGTTGATTTAAATGCTGCACCACTTGCTGAACCAGAGAGATGTCCCGTCTTTCGTGACGAACAGACTGCTAGTGCTTATAGATTAATGGTTGAACAGCCAAGTGTAAGTCTTCGGGCTATCTCTCCTATAATCAATCTTGCCACTGGAACGACTGTTAGTTGGGATGGTAAAGGTTTAAATATCATCCATGTTGGAGAAACAGAAGTTATACTTGGCGCAGAAAATAATCAGTTAATCGAACTCAAAAAAGCTGTATTTGAAAATCTGGTTCGCCAAGGAAAAATTACAAGTCTGCAAACACCAGAAAACACAGATATTAGCACAGAATCTTGGCAGCGATTTTATCAAGCTAGTCCTGAAGACCAAGCAGAAGCCCTTGAACGCTACAAAACTATCGAACCTTACTTAAACGGGCATCCCCCAGAAACAGAAACAATCCCAGCCCGTACCATTCGCCACTGGAAAGCTAAATATCTAACTGCACTTCAACAACACGGTTGCGGCTACATCGGGCTTTTGTCCCATCGCAATGCCAAAGGTAATCGTCAGCGCAAGCTGCCCGAAGATACCTTAGCAATCATGGAGAAGTTTATTTTAGAAGACTACGAAACTCTCAAACAAAAAAGAATGTTTGAAGTTTACGGGGCTTTAGTTCGAGCTTGCGAACACTCTGGTGTAATTGCTCCGAGTTACAAAGCATTTACTAAAGCAGTAAAACGCCGTACTGGTTATGAGCAAACTAAAAAACGCCAAGGTCGTCGGGCTGCTTATCAGCATGAATCTTTCTATTGGGAACTTACCAGAACTACTCCAAGGCACGGCGATCGCCCATTTGAAATCGGACATATCGACCATACCGAGTTAGATGTAGAGCTAGTCTGCTCTCGCACAGGTCGCAATCTTGGCAGACCTTGGGCAACGTTTCTAGTAGATGCTTACTCCCGAAGGTTGCTGGCGGTTTACCTAACGTTTGATCCGCCCTCATATCGTTCTTGCTTAATGGTGCTAAGAATTTGCGTTAAGCGTCACGGTAGGCTTCCTCAAATTGTAGTAGTAGATAACGGTACGGAATTTCACAGCGTTTACTTCGAGACACTCTTGGCTACTTTTGAATCTACGAAAAAGCAAAGACCGCCAGCTAAAGCTCGTTTTGGTTCGGTGTGTGAACGTCTATTTGGAACTTCCAACACTCAATTTGTCCATAACTTGCTGGGTAATACACAAATCACTCGTAACGTTCGCCAAGTAACCAAGTCAGTTAACCCTAAAAATCAAGCTGTATGGACACTTGGATTACTCTACGAATATCTTTGTGCTTGGGCTTACGAAGTTTACGATACAGACGAACATCCAGCACTTTTCCAGAGTCCAAGAGATGCGTTTGCTGCGGGTATGGCAATTGGTGGTAGTCGGCTTCACCGCATGATTTCTTACGATGAAAACTTTCAGATTCTTACCCTACCTACAACCTCAGACGGAAAAGCCAAAGTTCAAGCTGGGCGCGGCGTAAAAATTAACTCAATCTACTACTGGTCTAATAGTTTTCGTGACCCACAAATTGAGAATACCTCCGTCCAGATAAGATACGACCCGTTTAATATTGGTATTGCCTACGCCTTTGTGCGAGGGCAGTGGGTACAGTGTATTTCTCAATATTATGCAGAATTTCAAGGTCGTTCAGAAAAAGAACTGAAGTTAGCTAGTGCTGAGTTACGCAAACGTCAACAAAATCATGCACAACAATCTCCAGTTTCAGCCAAGAAATTAGCGGAATTTTTAGCATCTGTAGAAGCACAAGAAGCTCTACTAGAACAGCGTTCCTATGATACAGAAGCTCAGGAAGTCTTTAGGGTAATTGAAGGTGGAAAAGCTACAACAAGCCGCAATGAACCACCAAAAGTTATTCAAGTTCCCTTTGGGAATACCGACTCTCAAGTAGATGAAGATGAAGCGATTGCTCCACAAACACTTGTAATTTATGAGGAGTTTTCATTATGACAAGACTTACTGGATTTCCTCGTGAACTCCTCACACGACCTGCTACAGAAAGGTTTGCTTACTTTGAGCATTACACCGTAGGACATCCTCGACTTAAAGAAGTATCTGAGATTCTCCTGCGAACAATTGCTGAACCAGCAGGAGCATCATTTATCTTTGTTTACGGCCCTAGTGGTGTTGGTAAAACAACTTTGCGACTCCGTGTTGAACAGAAATTAATAGAACTAGCATTACCTAAACTGGAAAGCGATCGCGGTTGTGTTCCTGTTGTTGGTGTTGAAGCTGTAGCCCCAGAATCGAGAAACTTTAACTGGAAAGATTACTACACACGCGCTTTAATAGCCTTAGAAGAACCCTTAATCGATCACAAGTTTGATTACAATGTGCGTGGCATATATCGTGATACTTTGGGAAAAATTAATGTTGAGTCGAAAGTAGTTGCACCTGCTCTCCGCAGAGCTTTAGAAAATGCTCTCATCCATCGTCATCCAGACGTATTTTTCGTAGATGAAGCACAACATTTTGGCAAGATGGCAAGCGGATACAAACTACAAGATCAGTTAGACTGCCTCAAATCTATAGCAAATATGACAGGCATCTTGCACTGTCTATTAGGAACATACGAACTACTGACATTCCGTAATTTAAGCGGTCAACTCTCACGCCGTAGTGTCGATATTCATTTCCGCCGTTATTGTGCTGAAAGTCCGGAGGATGTAGAAGCTTTTCAAAGTGTATTGTTAACTTTCCAGCACCAGATGCCACTTGCAGAAGCTCCAGATTTAGTTAGTCATTGGGAATATTTTTACGAACGTACTTTAGGATGTGTGGGCATACTGAAAAATTGGCTAATACGCGCTCTTAAAGATGCTTTAGACAAAGAAGCAACAACTGTCACCCTCAAGGATTTAGAAAAACGTGCTTGGTCAGTTGCTCAGTGTAGGAGGATGTTTCAAGAGATTCAAGAAGGCGAACAACTATTATCTGAAACAGCAGCAGACGTGAAAAACTTACGCTCTGCTTTAGGACTGGAAGCAAAACCCATTGTGTTACCAGAAGAAGCACCAAAAACTACTCCTCCGCAAAGAAAAGTGGGGAAACGTAAACCTAAAAGAGATCCTATTGGAGTGCAGCAAGATGTTAGCTAATCCATTAACAACACACGAATCCTGGGATTTAAGAAAGGTTGCTATCCCATCTCGCAGTCGGTTGTATCAGTTAGAACCTGTTGGTATTGGTACTCCCTTGGTAGAAAGCTTAACTGGTTATACATCTCGACTAGCAGAAGCTCATTGTGTAGTTCCAAAGGTTTTAATATCCAGAGAGCTTGTGTCCCTTATCCCGAAGAATTACAGAACTACAAACATCTTTGAAATGAGAAGTTTGACTGGGGCGCTCAATGGAATAGGAACGATGGCATTTGATTTAGTCAAAACTTTAGAGTTGATGACTCTACGTTCTGATTTGTGCTTCCTCACTTTATTAACATGGGCTGATGTCTTCCCCCAAAGAAAGTTACTTCGCTCTAGAAGAGCTTGGTGTCCCTATTGTTATGAGGAATGGTATTCCTCAAAAGATAAAGTCATTTACGAACCTTTAATTTGGTTTTTTGAAGCAGTTACAGTTTGTCATCGCCATATTCAGTTTTTATGTCAGCAATGCCCTTACTGTAAAAGAAATCTTTCTCCGTTAGCTTCTTATTCCAGACCTGGTTATTGTCCGTATTGCTTAGAATGGCTTGGTATTTCTGCTAATTACCCATCTTCCCACAAAGCTCCACCGAGAGAAGAAGAGATAATGTGGCAAGCGTGGGTTATCAATACCATTGGAGAATTACTTGCTGTTTCCCCTCACCTATCTCAACTGCTACAAAGGGAAATTGTTGCCCACGCTTTCTGTAAGTATGTACAGCAATTTACACAAGGAAACACGGCGGCTTTTGCGCGTATGCTTCAAATCCCTAAAAACAAAGTTTGGATGTGGCAGATGGGAAAAGTCTTGCCAGAGCTAAATGTTATTTTGAAAATCTGTTTTACTCTTCGGGTATCTGTGCTGGATTTTTTAACTCAAGATACTCCAAAGGAAAATCCTGGTAAATTTCCTGTTATACATCAGAACCTAGTATTACATAGCGTTAGGAAAAAGCCTGAAGTAAAGTTTGATCGGGAGCGAGTTCAAAAATTACTAGAAGATTTGCTTCACAAAAATGAACAACCTTTGCCTATGACATCAGCAGCCAAAGCCCTTGGTTATCCGAAGCGTGTTCTTTACAGGCATTTTCCAGAGTTATGTCGCGCAATTTCAGCCCAATATGTTGAATATATGAAACAATCTCGTGTCAAACGAATCAAACAATGTTGTGAGGAAGTACAACAGGCTGTTAGACAACTTCATTCTGAGGGTCTTTATCCTAATGAAGCAGCGATTTCAAAGGTCTTAGCTAAACCAGGGTGTTTTCGAGATAAGGAGGTTCGTGCCACCCTTAAAGCTACAAGACAAGAAATTGGTTTGGAACCATAACTTTGCCACCCTCTATTGTAAGCATAAGCTTGCCATTGCGGCAAAGTTATGGTTCAAGTCACAGAAAATCCTATTCTGCTAAAGCTTTGTTATATGGGGGCGGAGGGACTTGAACCCACACGACCATTACGGTCAACAGATTTTAAGTCTGCAGCGTCTACCATTCCGCCACGCCCCCGTTTTTAGTTGCAGCCAGTTGTTTGTGTGTTCAACAAGACCGCCTTTTATATTTGAGCATTAATAGGTACTTTTTGACAAGCAATTTTTCAGAAACTTCTCAAAGCTGTAAAATTAGTAAAGCTGATCTGCCCTTTGAGTGACGGTTTTGAGTGTGAGATAACGGCGCTCATCTGCGCCCCTACTACCAATCCGCGCTTAAGTGCAGCAGGTACGAATGCTTGTTGATAATTTACCGCTCACAGGAGAAATATGCTGGTTGCGCTACTGTATTTGATTTTGGGTGGAACCTATTTGCTGGTGATTCCTTTCGCTCTCTATATATACCTACAAAAACGGTGGTATGTGGTTAGCTCCTTTGAGCGTGCCTTTATGTACTTCCTGGTGTTCTTCTTCTTCCCAGGTTTACTGCTCCTCAGCCCATTTTTAAATTTTCGCCCTCAACGGCGGCAGATTGAAAGTTAAAACAATTTTTATCCTTAGCACTAGATGCGACGAATTGATGTAATTGGAATCGGCATCGGGATATTTGCAGCTGGAGGTCTACCCTATCTACTGTTTAAAGTAGCGGGGTTAGATAGTACTGATGCTGGTATCTGGAGTCAACTGTTATTGATGGGTGGGTTAGTAGGTTGGTTGCTAACCTACCTATTCAGAGTCGGGACAAAAAACATGACTTATAACCAGCAGGTAAAAGACTATAAGGAAGCGGTATTCCAAAAGCAACTCGAAGAACTGACCCCCGAAGAGCTTGCGAAGCTGCAAGCTGAAATAGAACAAGAATCTGCTGAAAAAATCACTTTTGCTAGAGACGAGCATGGAAGCCTTCAGGATGACAGCTAAAATAATTTAGTTCTCATGTAGTTGTGCCATAAAATGCCGTTTTTTGATGCTCTGTTATTGGTATTCCTTATGCTCTGGGGATTTGAGCAAAAAATAAGTTTTACTTATCTCCATAAGTACGGGAGAGCCGAGTAGATTTAACAAATAACTGTTCTCCCCGTATTCTGTTAAAAAGCTAAAATTCCCGATCTAATCTGCTGCCCTATTAATTTTCAAAAATGACTTCAATTTCTCAATGCTTTGAGTCCCTGCGTAATCGTAATCAGTGCGCTTTAATTCCCTTTATTACCGCCGGAGATCCAGACTTAGAAACAACTGCTAAGGCACTAAAAATTTTAGATGCTGCTGGTGCAGACATAATTGAACTTGGTGTTCCTTATTCAGATCCGTTGGCAGATGGCCCAGTAATTCAAGCGGCAGCAACGAGGGCGTTAGAACGTGGTGTCAGGTTGGATGATGTCTTATCTCTGGTGGAAAGCGTTAGAAAAGATGTGCGATCGCCCATTATCCTGTTTACCTATTACAACCCAATCTTAAACCGAGGCATTGAAAAGTTTTTAAAGCAACTGGCTAATGCTGGAGTCCAGGGGTTAGTAGTGCCGGATTTGCCTCTAGAAGAAGCAGAAACCCTGCTAAAACCAGCAGCAGAAATAGGGATTGAGGTAGTGTTATTAGTTGCGCCTACCAGCCCTAAAGAAAGAATAGAAGCGATCGCTCGTCAATCTCAAGGCTTCATTTACTTAGTCAGCGTTACTGGTGTTACTGGGATGCGTTCTGGTTTAGAAACGCGAGTGAAAGATATACTCTTAGATTTACGCAGCGTCACTGATAAACCTATTGGTATAGGTTTTGGGATATCTTCGCCAGAACACGCTAAACAGGTAAAAGAGTGGGGCGCAGATGCAGCAATTGTGGGTAGTGCTTTTGTGAACCGCTTAAATGAGGGAACACCCGAACAAGGTTTAGATGCGATCACTTCTTTGTGCAAAAGCCTCAAGTTAGCAATTACTGACCAATAAATCACCACTAATTTTAATGCACTGCGATCGCCGCTTATTTCTGAGAAACTTAACTCTAGCAGTACTAGCTTCTCAGTTACCACTTAAAGTTAAAGCTAACTATCAGCCTAAGTCGGTAATTAAACCACTGCGCTTAAAAGTTGGAGATACGGTGGGGTTAATTAGTCCCGCCAGCCCAATTAACGCCGCAGACATTGAGCCTGTAGTGCAAACTTTAGCATCACTAGGTTTAAAAGCGAAGTTAGGGAAGCATATTCTCGACCGTTACGGAGATATTGCGGGTAAAGATAGCGATCGCGCCGCCGATGTCAATCAAATGTTTGCCGATACCTCTGTCTCTGCAATACTCCCCATGCGCGGTGGCTGGGGCTGCAATCGCATTTTGCCTCTGCTAGATTATGACCTGATTCGGCCACATCCAAAAATTATTATCGGCTATAGCGATATTACTTCCCTACTTCTAGCAATTTATGCCCGCTGTGGTTTTGTTACCTTTCATGGCCCAGTCGGTACTTCCACATGGAATTCTTTTTCTAGAGATTATTTCAAACAAATTATCTTTGATAGCAAAGCAGTAACTTTCCAAAATCCGATTAATGGCGACAATCTCAACTCAACTACCATCAAAGTAGAAACTATCACACCTGGAAAAGCTAGGGGGAGATTGATAGGCGGCAACTTATCTGTACTAACAGCAATGATTGGATCTGCTTATTTACCTTCTTGGCAACAGAAAATTTTATTTTTAGAAGAAGTAGGCGAGGATATTTATCGAGTAGACAGAATGCTGACTCAGTTAAAATTAGCCGGAATTCTTCAGCAAATTTCGGGATTTATTTTCGGGCAATGTACTAATTGTTCTCCAGGCAAAGATAATCAATCACTGCCATTGCCAGAAATTTTGCTGAACCACATTCAACCACTCGGTATTCCCGCTTGGTATGGTTCAATGATCGGTCACATTAAGGATAAATTCACCCTTCCGGTAGGCGTTTTAGTAGAAATAGATGCCAACACTGGCACTATTCAAATGCTAGAACAAGCTGTTAGCTAAAAATTGTTGAAGCTTCAAGACAAACGGCTTGTGGTTGAATCATCCTGCACAACTTCCTCTGTTCCATAACTTTTGTAGTAATAGTAGTTGTTGTAGTAACTACTACTGTTGCGGCTAACAGCATTAACCACCACACCCAAAACATTTTGACCTGATTGCTCTAAAAGCTCTTTACAATAGGCAAGATTACCGGAATTCGCCACTCCTGGACGAACTACAAACATCAAGCCATTTGCCATTTTGCCCAGTATGGTTGTATCAGCAGCGACACTCAACGGAGGAGAGTCAATAATTACAAAATCATAGGTTTGCGCCCACTGCCCCACCAAAACAGCCATCTGACTAGAATCAAGCAGAATTAATGGGTTTGGAGGCGATATTCCCGATGTAAGAACCTCCAGATTGTCCATCACTTCTACCACAGCTTGATTGAATTCAGACTGTCCAGTAAGGACGCTGCTTAAACCTGTCTGATTCGGTAGTTGCCAAATTTTGTGTTGGGACGGCTTACGCATATCCGCATCTACTATCAACACCCGCTGACCTAGTTGTGATATAGCAACAGCCAAGTTAGCGGCAGTTGTAGACTTACCTTCTTGAGGCACAGAACTAGAGATCACCATCACTTTAAGCTGGTTATCCAAACTCATAAACCTCAAGCTAGTGTGAAGCATCCGAAAAGCTTCACTAATAGGTGAACCTGAAGTATTTGTAACAACTATCCCTGGTACTATGCGCTGTTGACCACCAAAACGAACGGTGGTAACTGAGTCCATTTTCTCAAAAATAGGAATAGTACCCAATACTGGATAACCCAAAATTCTTTTCGCATCTTCTGGGTCTTTGATGGATTTGTCTGCTGTTTCTAAAGCTAAAGCAGCACCTATACCTAACAAAATCCCTAATAATCCCCCTAGCGCTAAATTCTGAGCTTTCCGAGGAGCAATAGGACGTTCAGGAACCAACGCAGGTGTTACAACTCGAGCGTTACCAACTGTCTGATTTTCTTGGACTCGAATTTCTTGAAGTTTAGGTAAAAGAATTTCATAAGTAGATTGAGCCGCTTTGAGCCTACGTTCTAGCTCACGCTGCTGTTGCTCTAGCTTCGGTATCGTACTAATACGTTGTCTATAAGCAGATTCTACATTTGCTAAAGCATATATCTGCTTCTCTAAGCTGGTACGTTCTGCTGCTGCATGAGCAAAATCTGTAATTAGTGATTGTTGTACACCAGGTGACAGGGGAACAATTTTGTTAGGGATTGGTTGTTGTATTAAAAGAGTTTGTTGTAACTGCTGTTGGAGCAGACCTTTTAAGTTGGCTTCCTTAGTTTTGAGATCAGTGATTACAGGATGCTCTTCTTGAAAACGAGTACGTTCAATTGCCAGCTTTTCTTGTATGTCTTGCAAATTGGATAAGGATTTTTGTGTAGTTGCAGACTCACCAACCGCAGCCGCTACTACTGTGCTATTTAAATCCTTACCAAATAACTGCTGTAAACCTTGAACGCGGGATGTTTCTGCTGCATACTTAGATTGAGCTTCACTAATTTGTTGAGTTAGGTTATTGAGAACTTCTGCCGTTGATGTTGCTTCTGCTGCTAAATCTACAACTTTGTTCTGTTCCTTAAATTTACGTATATCTTGTTCTGCTTGCCGCACAGTAATTTCGATTTGAGGCAATTGTTTTTCGAGAAACTCTCTAGCGGCCGTGGCTTCGGATCTTTGAGCATTTACATCACTTTTGATATAAATATTCATTATTGTATTAATAATCCTGGCAGCCTTAGCAGGATCTGTGTCTGTATAAGAAACTTGCAGAATATCTGTAGCTTTTACATTGGTAACCTTGAGTGGTTTTAAAAATAACTCAGGTTTTTGTGATAAATTCAGCGTAGCTATAGTCTCTTGTGCAACGGGAATAGAATTAATCAGTGCTGCTTGAGTGTTAATCGGGTTGCCATTGCTCGCAGAACCATCTGATTTAGCCAAATCTAATAATGCAGAAGTACTATTGTTCTTTTTGATCAGAATTTGGCCTTTCGCTTCGTAAATTGGCTTTTGTTGAAATGTATTTAGCGTTGTCAACCCTAAAACAACAGCAAATACTAAAGAAGCTGGTAACCAACGACGTTGGAGAATGAACCAGTATTGAGTAATTTCATCCATAAAAACCCTTGAAAGTAAAATGAGCGCTTTTGGAGAGATTTTTGAAACTTGATAATATTCTTAACGTTTTTCTTTTTTTATAGCAATTAAAATGCTGCTGAAAGTTTGCCGCCTCAGCATTTAGGATGTCTCTTCGTTTGGCAGTATACAATAATAACTATCAACTTAAGTTGCCACAATCGGGATACTCACATAAAATATTGTATTTCATTTTTTTTAGCAGATCAGTTTAAAATTGATTATGTATCTATCTGTAGACTGAATTTCCATTGTTACGATCTTTCCACCCACAAATTAATGCTCCGAGTTTGTCAAGTAGAACTTGTAGTTAGCTTTCTGTTTTAGGGCAAGTTAGTTATTAGAATTGTAACTCTCACCACTCAGAAAGACACTCAGAATATTGCTGTGACTTTTAGGCTGTAGCAATATTTACGTTGATTAACTTGCTCACTCGGTGATTTTCTTTGACCCTCATCATGTCCAAATACTAAGCAAAATTTGGCAAAAGTCCTTTTTTTTCGGCTGGGAATGGTCTATTTGGGAAATCGGCTGTCCAAATCTAAAAGGGTCATGACTGCAAAACTAACTAAAGTTATTCCCTAGCACGAAAAATGTTAGCGATCGCCTGGGTCACTCGCTCTAGGTCGTCTAAACTTAGATTAGAACCCGAAGGTAGGCACAGACCACGCTCAAATAATTTTTCAGCAACTTCACCTCCAATACATTCACAATCAGCAAATATAGGTTGCAAGTGCAGTGGCTTCCAAACTGGACGAGCTTCAATTTGTTGTTGACCAAGAGCAAGGCGAACTTGTTCCCGATCTTTACCGAATGCCACTGGATCTATAGTAAGGCAAGTTAACCAGCGAGTAGCAGTTCCAAATGCTGCTTCTGGCATAAATTCAATGCCTGGTAGTTTTCCTAATGCTTGTTGGTAAATTTCAAAGTTGCGTCTTCTAGCTGCTACTCGCTCACTGAGTACACGCAGCTGACCACGACCAATTCCAGCTAAAACGTTGCTGAGGCGATAGTTATAGCCAATTTCCGAATGCTGATAATGGGGGGCCGGATCGCGAGCTTGTGTGGCAAGGAAACGTGCTTTTGCTACTATCTCTGGATCTTCTGAAACCAACATACCACCGCCAGAGGTAGTAATGATTTTATTGCCGTTGAAAGAGTAGATGCCAATACGCCCAAAAGTACCAGGAGAACGTTCTTTATAAGTTGCGCCTAAAGCTTCCGCCGCATCTTCTATTAGGGGAATGGAATAGCGATCGCACACTTCCATAATCGGTGCAATATCCGCACTTTGCCCATAAAGATGTACTAAAACAACAGCTTTTGGTAGCTTCCCAATTTTAGCCCGTTGATCCAGCGCTGACCTGAGCAAATCAGGATTCATATTCCAAGAAGTGCGATCGCTATCAATAAATACGGGTTTTGCCCCTAAATAAGTAATCGGACTAGCTGTGGCAATAAAAGTCAGGGTAGAGCAAACAACTTCATCCCCTGGTTGGATGCCAATTAATCGTAAAGCTAAATGTAGTGCTGCCGTGCCAGAACTAACAGCAGCCGCGTGGCTAGCACCGACGACTTCGCAAAATTCTTGCTCAAAAGCGTCAACATGAGGGCCAACAGGAGCAATCCAGTTAGTATCAAATGCTTCTTTGACAAACTCTAACTCAAGATCGCCAATATGAGGCGTGGAAAGGAGAATTGGTTTATTCACTCAGCCTGACTTATTGTAGTTGGTCTGAACAATTTTGGCAGGGCAACCGTAAGCTAGACAATCAGATGGTAAAGATTTAATTACCACTGAACCAGCACCACAAATTGTCTGGTTTCCAATTGTAATTGAAGGAATTACGCTAGTGCCAACACCTAAAAATACACTATTACCTAAGTATACTTGACCGCACAAAGAACATCCTGGGGCAATGTGGCAATAATCACCAATCCTGCAATCATGATCGATCGTAGCTGCTGTATTAACGATGACGTGATGACCGATTTTACTGTCAGTGTTGATCGCCGCATTAGCCATCACTACAGTACCAGGAGCAATTTCAACGCCAAGAGCAACTTGGGCTGAAGGATGAATTGCTGTTGTAAAGGAATACCCTTGACTTTGCAGCTTTTCAGCTATTTGATAGCGAATGCGGTTATTACCAATGGCAACAATCCACTGGCTGTTGTCGCTGTTAACAGTAGCTAATTTTTCAGCAGTTGACCAAACTGGCACTCCATGAATATCAGTTATACCTGCTGGGGGATGGTCATCAACAAAGGCTGTAACTATACGTCCCTGTTGGTGAAGAATATCTAATATGACTTTGGCGTGTCCGCCACAACCGTATAGATAGATTTTCAAGGTGTTTAAAAACAAAATTTAGGACTAAGGATCAATTTTATGAGATCTTTATTGTTCATTGTTTACTTGCAGGTTTCCTTGAAATTCAGTCATCGTGGCGTAGTTAGGATGGGAAATGCCTTCTTTTTTAATAACTTTAATAAATGTGTTAAACAAAATTTTTAGGTCAAGCCAGAGGCTCCAATTGTCAACATACCAAACATCTAGTTTGAATTTCTCTTCCCAGCTAAGAGTATTGCGACCGTTAATTTGCGCCCAACCAGTGATTCCTGGTTTTACTTCATGACGACGGGCTTGTTCAGGTGTATAGCGGTCTAGATATGCCACTAATAGAGGACGAGGGCCAACTAAGCTCATGTCACCTTTAAGAACGTTCCAAAGCTGAGGAAATTCGTCTAAACTGGTTTTTCGGATAAATTGACCGATAGTTGTCAGACGTTTTTCGTCTGGGAGAAGTTTACCAGTAGAGTCGCGCTCATCAGTCATTGTCCGAAACTTGTAAAACGTAAATATCTCACCGTTTTTGCCTGGACGCGGTTGCTTAAACATGATCGGACTACCCATGCGAATGTAAATGGCACAGGCAATGACAGCAAGCACTGGAGCCAAGATTAATAGCCCGATGAGTGAGAAGAAAAAGTCACATAGACGTTTAATGATGCGACTCATGGCGATACTGCCTCTTTTTGTTCAATCGTTATAGGAATAGATAAGCCTTTTGCTTTGATCAGCCTGATGTATTCTTGATACAAAGCTTCCCAAATTGCTTCTTGTCGGAAATTATACACAACGCGATCGCGCCCTGCTTTTCCATGTTGATCGCGTAACTCTGGATGCTGTAAATATGCTTGAATAGCCTCTGTTAATGCTTCAGCATCGCGAGGAGGTACAAGTAGCCCAGTTACACGATCTTGCACCGCATCTATACAGCCAGGGATGCGAGTGGCTACTACTGGTAACTGCATCGCTGCTGCTTCTAGGGGAGTATTTGGAAAACCCTCCCTATATGTTGGCAACGTTAATATGTCCATTGCAGCATATAAAGGTGGTGTATTCCAATCCATTCCTGCTAAATGGATACGTGAATCACTTTTTAGTAAATCTTCTACATCTGAAGAAACCGGATCTTGTGGTTCAAAAGGGCCAACTATGAGCAAATGAACATCAAGAAATTCTTCTCTTAAGATTTTCCATGCTGCGGCTAATTCTTCTATACCCTTATCTCGGACAATTCTCCCCACAAACCCAACTACTACAGCATTAGTGGGAATGCCATATTTCTTACGAATTTCTTGGCGGGTATTTAAAGCTAAAGAAGATCTATTAAAACGATTGGTAGCATCAACACCATTGCTACTACCACCCAACAAAACTTTGATTTTATCTGCTGGACAAAGACCTTCAGATATAGCTACTTCTCGCAATGAATGGCTAACACAAAATACTTGGTGCGCGAGCGTACAAGCAATTTTTTCACTCCACCACAACAACCAGCGTTTGTAGCCAGTAGCAGTCATCAGTGGTAAACCACGCATATGATATATACGGATAGGAATTCTTGCTAACCACGCGCTGATTGTACCTAGCAATCCTCCTTTTGGTGTGTGAGCATGAACAATTTGCGGGCGAATTTTACTTAGACATTGCCAAAGCTGGAAGATTGCAAATAAATCTTTTATTGGAGTAATTCGCCTCGGCATTTCAACAGCGTAAACAGGTACTTGTTCGCGTTCAGCAAATTTATCTAGTAATTCGCCTGGGGAAGAAAGAGCATTAATCTTTAAGCCTTGCTGCTTCATATATCCCACTTGCCCACTGAGAAATCCCAGTGTCATTGGCACAGTTGTAATATGAAGTAGCTTGACTGTTTCTTTTGATTCAGTCATATTTGGGTAAATTTAGATTTTATAATAGGATTTATACCAATTCACAAAAGACTCAATTCCCTTTTCTATGGGAGTATTAGGCTTAAAACCAACATCTTTGATTAAATCATCAACATCAGCATAAGTTGCTGGAACATCGCCCATTTGAATAGGCAGCAAATTTTTTTCCGCTTTTTTACCCAAGCAATCTTCTAAGACTTCAATAAATCTGATTAATTCGACAGGTTGATTATTTCCAATATTGTAAATTTTATAGGGAGCTTTACTTGTACCAGGATCGGGTGCATCTGATGACCAATCTAGGTTCGGTTTCGGGATATTATCTATAACTCTAACAACCCCTTCAACGATGTCATCAATATATGTAAAATCGCGCCGCATTTTACCGTAATTAAATACATCAATTGGCTGTCCTGATAATATTGCTTTGGTAAAGAGAAACAGCGCCATATCAGGACGACCCCAAGGGCCATAAACGGTAAAGAAGCGTAGCCCAGTAGTAGGTAAATTGTACAAATGGCTATAAGTATGAGCCATTAGTTCATTGGCTTTTTTACTAGCAGCATAAAGACTAACTGGGTGATCTACATTGTCATGCACTGAAAATGGCATTTTAGTATTAGCTCCATAAACAGAGCTAGAAGAGGCATATACTAAATGCTTAACTTGAGAATGGCGACAACCTTCTAGGATGTTAGTAAAACCTACAATATTACTATCAATGTAGGCATGAGGATTTTTGAGGGAGTAGCGCACGCCAGCTTGCGCTGCTAAATTAACTACAACATCAAATTTTTGCTCAGTAAATAGGTTGGCTATGCCTTCACGATCGCCTAAATCTAGTTGGTGAAAACTAAAACCTGGTTGACCTTCCAGTTGGGTTAATCTGGATTTTTTGAGAGTGACATCATAGTAATTATTGAGGTTATCTAGCCCAACAACTTCATCGCCTCTAGATAGTAGCCTTTGACTGAGATGAAACCCAATAAAACCTGCCGCACCAGTAACTAAAATTTTGCTCATACCCTACAAACTCCAATAAGTAAGATTTTGTGGAAGTGTAGCCGGATCAAAAGCGGATTTGACATCAATCAAAACTCCACCAGATTTAATGCTAGCTAGTAATTGTTCGCGGGGCATATCAAGATAAAAACTGTGGCTAACAGCAAGAATCATTCCATCTAAATTGGAAAAATCTTGCCAATCTGTTAGCTCTATACCATATTCATGCTGTGCTTGCTCGGAAGTAACTAAAGGATCGTGTACTAATGGCTCAATCCCAAATTGTCTTAACTCTGCCACAATATCAGGTACACGGCTATTACGTAAGTCAGGAACGTTTTCCTTAAACGTTAGTCCTAAAATACCTACTCTAGTTCCTTGAATACGTAAATTAGATTTAACAAATAGCTTAATTAGCTTTTGAGCAATGTAAGTTCCCATGCTGTCATTAATGCGACGACCAGCTAGGATAACTTCAGGATGATAACCTAATTGTTGGGCTTTAGTAGTGAGGTAATAAGGGTCAACACCGATACAGTGACCACCTACAAGTCCTGGGTTAAAGGGTAAAAAGTTCCATTTTGTTTTTGCTGCGGCTAAAACATCATGAGTGCGGATACCCAAGCGATCAAAAATTACTGCTAATTCATTCATTAAAGCAATATTCAAATCCCGTTGAGTATTTTCGATCACTTTAGCTGCTTCGGCAACTTTAATAGATGGCGCAGGGTATACACCTGCATCAATAATACTTCCGTAGACTCTGGCAACTCGCTCTAATGTTTCTGCATCTTCCCCAGAAACAACTTTGACAATTTTTTCTAAAGTATGTTCCTTATCGCCAGGATTAATTCTTTCTGGTGAGTAACCCAATTTAAAATCAATACCTTGAGTTAAACCCGATACTTTTGCCAATATCGGGCCACAAATTTCTTCTGTTACGCCTGGATATACTGTAGACTCGTATACTACTACTGAGCCAGTTTGTAGAACTTTACCAATAGTTTCAGAAGATTTGATTAGAGGTGTTAAATCAGGACGGTTATCACGGTCTATTGGTGTAGGAACAGCAACAACAAAGAAGTTAGCGGCTTTTAAATCTACTGGATCTGAAGTAATATTAAGAGTAGTCGCAATTAATTTATCGCTCGGAACTTCGCCTGTAGTGTCAATTCCCTGCTTGAGAGCGGTAACTTTTTCGTAATTAATATCAAATCCGATAGTGCCTGAAAACTTTTTAGCAAATGCTAAAGCTACGGGCAACCCGACGTAGCCAAGACCAATTACAGCAATGCGATCGCTCATTTTGATATATTTTTGAATTTACTTAAAAAATAGAGCCCAGTGCGATGATCATTTTAGCTTAATTTTGTCATAAAATTTTCAACTAAACATCAAAATTTTCAAATTCATATTTTTGATATTTAAGAATTAATCATTCTTTATAGTTCTAATAAAAATTCCAATATCAGGATAGAATCATAACCTATCTTTAATAAAATTCCATCTATCGGCATAGTTGAAAAATCACCACTACTGATACTTCCAAAAGTTACGCATTTTAACAATGGGATGCAGTAGATCTAAGAAAATTCGCTAAGTCAGGCAAAGTTTTTTGGAGACAGTATTTTTCTTCTACCATCACTCTTCCAGCCTTGCCCATACGTTCTCGTAGTTCTTGATTTTGTTTGAGAATTTGGAATGCCTTAATCCAATCCTCTCTACTAGATGAAAGAAAGCCATTAATACCTTGGTTAATGATTTGCTGATTTACTCCAACAGGAGAACCAATAACTGGACGAACACACGCCATATACTGTATTAACTTAAATCCGCATTTTCCTTTCTCCCAAGGAGTATCAGTTAAAGGCATAATCCCAACGTCAAACTGTTGCATCTCTTCTACCTCAGTTGACTCACTCCAAGGTTTTATTTCTAAGGGGACACCTGGCAATTCTAACGGTGTTGCACCTACTGCGACAACTTTTGTTGTGCCATCTCGGCAAATTTCTTGAAGTGCGGGATGAATTTCTTTTAAGTAACGAGATGTACTAGGAGAACCAATCCATCCGATAGTAAACTGTGAATTGTTTGGTGGTTGGGCAATGGGATAACGTTCTAGATCAATTACGGTAGGTAAAATTTCTACGCGAGGAGCGCCAGCATTGTGAGCGCGTTGTGCTAAGTAATCATTACCTGCAAGCACCAATGCTGCTCTACGCATTACCGAGTCAATTTTTTTCCCTAAAACCTGTCTAATTAAACTAGATTTATGTTGATCGTAACGATGAAACAAAGCATCGTCATAATCTACTAAATAAGGTACTCCTGAATTAAATAGCAATGATTCTAAAAGAGCAGGTATCCAAGGAAATGCTTCTTTTTCCAGCCAAATCAAATCATACTTTTGAGACTGAAGTAATAACCAAACACGCTGAGTATAAGCACGGGATATAGCAGATACTACAACACCTTTACCTGATGGCAATCGCTCTAAATAAGCATTATCCAGTAAAGGGGCAACAGTAAATTCAAAGCCAAGTTTTTTTAAGTATGGCAGATATTGATAAGAACGATAACGGCTACTCGCACCCAAATAACCATAACGGGTCAACAGCAGAATTTTCATACACAAAGACGAGTTTGGTTTCTAATAATTCTTAAATTTACCTGCGAAGCGGCGCTTTTCCTCTTTTTTCAGGCGACGTTCTTCCCAACCCCAACCAGCAAAGACTGCCCAGAGTAACCATACTTGCGATCGCATCCGGTAAGCAATTCCCAAATTTCCTGAAATTAAAGCAAATAAACAGGAGATAGCTATACTCATAGCGAGCAGTAGTACGCTACCTTGAAAATTGCGCCGCAACCCCTGCTTCATTCCCGACAGAACCAAAGGATATAGCAGCAGCCAAAAAGTAGTTTCTGGAATAGCTATATTTTGTAGTACACCACCAAATTGCCAAGGCAAAGGCCCCGTGAGAAAATACATTAACCCTACTGGTAGAAAAGCCAGCGCTGCTTCTGGGGTAGATACATCTGCATCTTCCAAATAACCAGAAGCACTTGAACTAGAAAGATCATCACGCATAGTCTGGAGGTTGCCAAACGGGTCTTCAATATAATCTGCTCCGAGTTCTAACGCCTGCTCAAAAAATCCTACTTGCCCCAAAATCAGCACAAGTATAGCTACAATCAATCCTTGCTGTAAAAACAAAAGCAATTTAGTTGGTTTGTTGCCTTTATCTTTTTGTTCAGGTTGCCCCACAAACAACAAACTTACAGTTATTATTGGCATAATCATCACGGCTAAATAAAACCGTAATGCAAATATGCCGAGAAGACATAAAAAAATAATTCCTACTGAGCGTAACTGCCTCTGTTTCTGTAGGCGTAGAGCATAGTAAACAACAATATTCATCAGTAGAAATATCAACCCTTCTTTGTAAAGGGCTGACCATAAGGCGAAGATAGGAGAAAAAGCAACTAATCTACCTGCTATTCGGGCAGCTGCTACAGATGCTCCTAGTTCTCGGCAGATACGATAAGTAAACACTGGTGTCCAGGCTGTCAGAGCGCTGTAGAATGCTAGTAATAGCGGGATAGAACCAAATCCATTTGTGATATAGTAAAAAGCTGCGATTACATATACCATCCCCGATCTACCTGCTCGTGCATCAACCTCCTGCTGGGCATTAGATACAGATGTATCCCCATTCATCCAATCTTGAGCTAGTTCTTCCCCAATTTGCTGATAAAATCCAGCATCTTTTACCAATCCTATGTTTAAAAACTGGGTTGCACCCCAAGCTGCTAGCCCAAAGCCGAAGCGAACAGCAAAACTCCAGCGATAGAGGCGGCGCAATTCCTCGGCTTCATCAATAACTTCATCTTTGTTTTTATTTTGTTTTGGGAGCATTTCAGAAGAGCTTATCAAGAATTATTATTAAGACATACGCATTTTAACGATTGTCGATCAGGAATTGAGTTTTTAATCTACCCAAAGCCCCCAGCTTTTTCATATCCATAATCGTTGTCTTAACAAATTAATATGAAAAAGTGCCAGTTCGCACTTTAAATTTTTTTGAGTTTTCACCAAATTGATTTTTAGGTCGTCAGTCCTAAAGTTGAGCAACTTGCTCTAGCGACTCAAATCATGTTAAAGTATTTTCATGCTAAAAATTGCTATCTACTACATATAATCTTATACTTCTTGGTTGAATTATCCTGAAGGGGAATAGGTTCTCAAAAGGTTGCTTTACCCTCTGCCTCGTGTTTGAATATAAATTTATTATTTTTGAATAGGTGTAGTAGACATCTCCCATAATTAACCTCAAACCTTGGTGTGCCTTTTACTGAGATATAATTTCTGGAAAAGTTGAGTCATTAATTTTAGCCTCGCACTTGACTTGATTACAGAAGTGAGAATTGTCGCAGCTAGGTATACTGAAGTTACTATTGCCATGATTTAAGTTTTGCTGCGAAAATGAGATACATTTTTGATAAATATTTATTATTATGCAGAAGAATAAAAATGCTGTTTCTAGTCCGATTCGCTCTAAAGATAGATTCCTAGTGTTTGGGTCTCCTGCCATAGAAGATGCGGAAATTCAGGAAGTGGTCTCCAGCATGAAAACTGGGTGGCTAGGTACTGGCCCGAAAGTAGCTCTTTTTGAACACGATTTTAAGACATATAAGGATGCCGATTATGCGGTGGCAGTTAGCTCATGCACAGCAGCATTGCACTTGAGTATTTTAGCTGCATCTTTGCAGCCTGGTGATGAGGTGATCACTACGGCTATGACTTTCTGTGCAACAGTTAACGCGATTATTCATGCGGGCGCAACGCCAGTAGTGGTGGATGTTGACCCGATTACTATGAATATTGACCCAAAACAGGTTGAAGCTAAGATTACGCCGAAAACTAAGGCAATTCTTCCGGTTCACTTTGCTGGTCGTGCCTGTGATATGGATTCCTTATGCAATCTTGCTCAAAACCATAATATAAAGTTAATTGAAGACTGCGCCCATGCTATCGAGACTGAGTATAAGGGGCGAAAAGCTGGCACTTTCGGTGATTTTGGCTGCTTTAGCTTTTATGTGACTAAAAACATTGTCACTGGCGAGGGGGGAATGGTATTAACTCGCAGTGAAGAAGATGCGGCTCGGCTGAAAATTCTCGCGCTGCATGGTATGAGTAAAGATGCGTGGAAGCGTTTTAGTGACGAAGGTTACAAGCATTACCAGGTGGTGGAATGTGGTTATAAGTACAATATGATGGATTTGCAGGCAGCGATCGGTATCCATCAGTTGCAACGAGTTGAGCCGTATTGGTGGCGGCGGCAGGAAATTTGGCAACGTTACAACCAGGCATTTGCTGACTTACCGCTTGGTCTGCCCGCCGAACCAGAACCTGATACCCGCCATGCGTACCATTTGTACACAATTTTGGTAGATGAGACAAAAACTGGTATCAGCCGTGATGATTTTCTTAATGCAATGACTGCACACAATATTGGGGTAGGTGTACATTATCTCAGTATTCCTGAACATCCTTATTACCAGCAAACCTTTGGCTGGATTCCAGAGGAGTATCCGCACGCGATGAGTATTGGACGGCAAACCGTAAGTTTACCAATATCGGCAAAATTGACAGATGCAGATGTCGATGATGTGATTATGGCAGTAAAGGACATCTTGCAGCGATGAACCCAGCTAAAACTTTGGCACGTATAAGTCGCTCTCAAGCCAAAAATGTGCTGAATTGGGTTTCCGGTAAGCCGCTAACAACGCCTTCTCTAAGTTCAATGACGTTAGATAGGGATGATGTTGAACTTGCTATTGAGTTGCTGGCGGCACGATCGCGTAGCGACTCCAAGGGAGTATCCCACGAGTGGGATCAAACTGTGGTTTCTGAGTATGAAGCTGAGTTTGCCCGTTGGAATAATTCCAAATACGCCTTTGCTTTTATGGCTGGGCGAATAGCTCTGAGTGCCTGTATTTATGCCATAGATTTACAACCACAAGATGAGGTAATCTTACCTGGTTATACTTGTGTTGTAGTACCCAATGCTTTTCATTTTGCTGGAATTAAAACAGTTTATTGCGATATTGAACTGGATACATACGGACTAGATGTAACTCAAATTGAAAGCAAAATAACTTATAAAACACGCGCTATTTTGTTACATCATCTTTATGGATTAGTTTGTCGCGATTACCAAGCTATTTTGGATCTAGCAAAACGTTATGATTTGAAAGTAATAGAAGATTGCGCTCATGCAACAGGAGCCGAGTACCAAGGGCGCAAAGTGGGTAACTTTGGTGATGTCGCTTTCTACAGTAGTGAACAATCTAAGGTGTTTAACACTATTCAAGGAGGAATTGCTGTTACTAATGATGACCAACTAGCTAAAAAATTTCGTGAATATTATCAGCAAGCAGCTTTTCCAGATGAAGTTTGGATTGAGCGGCAATTACATAATGTCATCTTGAATTTTTACCAATTTAAACATCCTCAGCGTTGGTGGTTAGGAGATATCTATGAGGCTTTTTACGGCAACAAGCGCCTCATTTCCACTACTAAGGATGAAGAACAAGGCATTTATCCAGATAATTATGCTCGGAAAATGCCAGCAGCAATTGCTGCTCTTGGGCTGAATCAACTTAAAAAAATTGACTACTATAACGAACGTAGACGACAAACGGCAAAAAGTTGGCAGCAATGGTGCGATCGCCATGACTATCATCCGCCAGTAGTAATTGATCATTCTATTCCAATTTATCTGCGCTATCCAGTTTTAGTAGAGCAGGAGAAAAAACAAAATTTCTCCTGGGCGGTTAAAGAGTTGAAGATTCTTCCTGGTGTTTGGTTTGTTAATCACATTCACCCATCTCAACAAGTATCGGGATGCCCTAATGCAGATCGAGCAGTGAAGCAGTGTATTAATTTTCCCTGCCTACTTACATAAACATGAAACCAATTAAACTATTTTTTGATCAAATACCAGAGTTCTTTGGAGAAGCCTTGCTAAGTTCTATCAGAGGAAACAGATCTCGGATTGCTTCTTACCTCAGAAAAAAAGTATATAACACTGAATGTTTGATTGATACAGATGTAGTTATTACTAATAAAAATAATTTTAAATCGGGGGCTGGCAGTTGCTTATATCATTCTTGCTACATCCTGAATAATAATGGTAATTTTTCTATAGGAAATAATTCTCACTTAGCTGCTTTTTGCTATATTAATGTTTGCTACGGTAATATTTTGATTGGAGATGATGTGGCGATTGGACCAGGAACTAACATAATTGCTTACTCAAATTATTATGAAGTTGGCAAAAAAGTTACTGATTCAAGAATTACTCAGGATGTTAAAATTATGAATAATGTATTTATCGGAGCAAATTGCACTATTCTTCCAGGAACCATTATTCATGATAATGTAGTCATTGGTGCTGGGTCGATAGTCAAAGGAGAGCTAGCAGAAAATTCTGTATATGTTGGTGTTCCCAGTCGAGTAATTAAAAGTGGCTGGTATGAGTAGTAAGAATTTTTTAATTCACAAAATTAATACAAAAGTAGCGCATTCTTTTTTTGGGCAAATGTGGGTACTAAAATTTAACTACGACACCAGTCGTTTGGCTCCTGGTATATTTCAATATTTTTGGATTCCAGTTTGGTAGTTAGGACAAACTATTGCACCAATTTTAGATAACTACGGCAAACACCCAGAGTAAACGGCAAGTTACACTGTTCTAGCAACAAAGCCTTTATTTACAGAAAATTTGCGCTTAGTAATCTGGCATAATTTTAATTTAACGAAATGAAAGTTAACGCTGGGAGGATAGTTATAAAGAATGGAAATTACTGGTATACAGTTAGCAAAGAAGTTGGCTTTATTAACAAGAAAACTAAGATTAAATGAGAGAATTGTTTATGAATTAATAGTCAGGAAAATTTTAGTTGATTACCAAAGTTCAGTTGCTTATTTAAAACAGCTAAACCCTTTTTTAATTACAAGTACAGGACGTACAGGAACAACTTGGTTAGCCAACCTGCTTAACCAAATTGAGGATACCTATGTTGTTCATGAACCAGTTCCCCAAGAACAATATCATCATGTCCAAGCACTGATGTATCCTGAAACGGCAATGCCATATTTGCGTGATTTTCGTTTGGGAGAAATGGCATTGCGATCGCGTACACAAAATCCTGTGAGATACGGAGAGGTTAATAGTGCGTTGCGTCGTCATGTCATAGCCCTACGTCAATTAATGCCGGAATTTACCATTATCCATTTAGTGCGTGATGGTAGAGATTTTGTTACTTCAGCTTTAAATCGACCTACGTTAACACCAAAAGACAAAATATATGGCAAGATCAAGCCACCTAGTGAGGATATCACCCCTGAAACTTGGGAATCTATGGATCGTTTTACACAGTTATGTTGGCTATGGTCGTATGAAAATGAATATTTACGTAAAAATTCCCATGAGCTTGCACGTTTCGAGGATATAACCAGTAGCTTTGATTTATTCAAAACTCAAATTTTAGAACCACTAAATTTAAGACTGGATGAAAGTATATGGGCAGAGCATTCTCAAAAGCCAGTAAATGCCACAAAAGGTACAAAAAAAGCTGACTACTCTGATTGGACAGAACACCAGAAACAAATCTTCTGGGAAATTTGCGGTGACGAAATGAACAGGTATGGCTATTTAAAATAGGTGCTATTGTGGGTACACTGAAAAACCAAGCCAGCAGTGGCGTACGGTGGACAACATTATCAACAGTTATTGTCACTGTCCTGCAATTTATTCAAATGGCTGCGTTGGGACGGTTGCTACAGCCAACAGCCTTCGGATTGATGGCTATGGTCACTGTAGTTGTTGGTTTTGCCCAAGTGTTTGGGGACATGGGAATTTCTGATGCCCTCATCCAGAAAAAAGAATCTACCCACGAACAGTTTTCCAGTCTTTACTGGCTAAATATTGCCTTTGGTATAACTGTATTTTTGATTGTTTGGGTGCTTACGCCACTAATTGCTCATGCTTTTGGCGCACCCGAACTAAACGAACTTTTGCCAGTTGTTGCGCTTTCGTTTCCTATTTATGCCTGCGCTTCTCAATTTCAGACGATGATGCAGAAGTCGCTACGCTTTCGCCTATTGGCATTGTCGCAGATTACGGCGATCTTATTTAGTGTTGTGGTTTCGATAGTCGGGGCTTGTTTTGGTCTTGGTGTATGGTCGCTGGTTTGGGGGACTGTCGGTGGGACTATAGTGCGTAGTGCGATGTACATTAGATGCGGTTTGCAGGAATTTCCTGCCCCGAAATGGCACTTTAGTTGGTCTGATGTTAGTGGTTATTTAAGTTTTGGCATTTACAGAGTCGGTGCGACAAGTGTTAATTTTTTCAACTCACGCATCGATCAAATGCTGATAGGTGTATTAATGGGGCCAAAGATTCTAGGTTATTACACAATAGCTGTGAGTCTTGTTCTACAACCAATCCAAAAGCTTAATCCGGTGCTGACGCAAGTAGCCTTTCCGGTGTTTTCACGGGTTCAGGATGATATTGCGCGACTTAAGCGGGGTTATCTGCAAATGATTAATTTCCTGATGCTAGTGAATGCGCCAATTTTGCTGGGCATAGCAGTAGTTGCGCCAGTAGGGGTGCCTTTTTTATTGGGAGATAAATGGTATGGTGCGATCGCACTGGTACAGATTTTAGCTCTCTATGCCATGATTCGTTCGATCGGCAATGCTAGTGGCAGTTTAATCTTGGCACGCGGTCATGCAAATTGGACTTTTTATTCTAATTTAGCTTTATTACTGGTAATTCCACCAGTAGTTTACTTAGCTAGCCTCAGCAAAGAAGTAACTTACATCGCTTGGTCATTAGTTTTGCTACAATTTTTTCTATTGTTTTCTAACTATTGGTTTTTCATTCGCAATATCCTTGGTTCGTGCTTTATACCCTATATCAAGGCAGTGGGTATACCAATTTTATTGGCAAGTGCTATGAGTTTAGTCATACTAGCAATTGAACCATTAGTGCATACATTACCTGCTGTAGTTCATTTAGGTTTTCAAATATTAGTGGGGGTAGTTTCTTATTCGTTACTTGTCTGGGTATTCCAACGTGAATTTATCCAAAATATAATTAATTTATTGCCTAAAAAATATCTGCGTTTCAGTATTATTAAGCGGTGATAACCAAGTGATTACTGTACTTCATAGTTGTCCGAATTGGCTGCCAATTACCGAAATTTGGGTATATAACCAAATTCGCTATCTACCCAAAGAAATTGAAAATCATATTGTCTGCGAAAATACAGTTAATCTTAATCAGTTTTCACTGCCGAATATCCATAGTCTTTCAGATACTCCCCGTTGGCGTTATTTACTAGAGCGATCCCTGCGCCAGCTACGCATCCAAAATCATTTACCTTTCGCAGTTGAAACAGCCAAGCAACACTCAGTAGATATCCTGCACTCTCACTTTGGTAATGTGGGATGGTTCAATATTGAGGTAGCTAAACAAGCACAACTTAAGCATATAGTTACTTTTTATGGTTATGATGTAAATTCTATTCCTAAAAGATACCCGCACTGGTTAAAGCGTTATCACTCGCTTTTTGAGCAGATAGATGGTGTGCTATGTGAAGGTTCACACATGGCTGAGTGTATTGCTAAATTAGGTTGTCCCAGGGATAAGATTCGAGTACAGCATTTAGGTGTTGCAGTAGATGAAATTGCGTTTCAGCCCAGGGTGTGGAATCCTACGGAACCCTTGCGGGTCTTAATAGCTGCATCTTTTAGAGAAAAAAAAGGTATCCCTTACGCACTGGAAGCATTAGGAAGATTTCAGCAGCAAACGCCACTAGAGATTACTATTGTTGGCGATGCTAGTAGTGATGCCAAAAGCCAAGCGGAAAAACAAAAAATTTTAGCAACAATTGAGCAATACAATCTGCAATCCAAAGTACGCTTACTTGGTTATCAACCCCATGCTGTCTTTTTAGCAGAAGCTTATCAACATCATGTGTTCCTCTCTCCTAGTGTCACTGCTAGTGACGGCGATACTGAAGGTGGCGCGCCTGTGGGTATCATTGAAATGGCAGCTACAGGAATGCCTTTAATAAGTACTAAGCATTGTGATATTCCTGAAGTTATTCAGGACGGTGTAACTGGTTTACTAGCAGCCGAAACAAATGTAGATGAATTAATTAATCATCTGCAATGGTTGGTCAATCATCCTCAAGAGTGGGGCAAGATGCTTGAAGCCGGACGCAAGCGTGTGGAATTAGAATATAATGCCCAGTTGCAGGGTGAAAAGCTTGGCAATATTTATCAAGAAATAATTAGCAATATCTCAGGCAATTGTAGATGCTAGAAAATCATCAACCAGTAAAGATAATGCACGTTATCACTCGTGTTGGTAGCGGCGGTGTAGAAAGACGGCGTTTATTAATTGCTAAAGGGTTAGATCAAACAAAATTTTACCAAAAAATAGTTTGCTTAGATGCTAGAAATTCTTTATTACTTAGTGATTTACAACAAGCGGGAGTTGAAGTAATTGATCTTAATGGCAAAGGTTCAATTTTTGATGCTAAAGCGTTATTCAGAATTTATCAAGAAATTAAACGTTGGCAACCAAACATTGTACATTGTGCCTTATTTGAAGGAATGGTTTTAGGGGGGTTAGCGGCGATCGCATCAGGTAACAATAAGTTAATTTTAGAAGATACTAGCGACCTTTATGGTAATCCTAGATCTAATCAAACAAAACTTCTGCTGGGAGCGATCGCTAAATATGCTTCCGCTTACATTGCTATTTCTCCTACAGTTGGTCAATATTTAATCCAAGAGCAAAAAGTACCTGAGAAGCTGGTAAAAATCATTTGTAACGGTGTATCCGAAACAAAAAAACCACCTGGATCAGAAACTTTAGCTGAAAAACAAAGATTAGGCTTGCCAGCAGATGCAGTGATTGTTGGTAGCGTTGGTAGAATTGAAAACCGCGTTAAAAGATTCACTGATATTATAGATGCTATTTCTCTAACTAGCGAGTCAATTAATAATCTTTATTTACTAATTGTAGGTGAAGGAGAGGATCAAGCTATGTTGGAGGAATATGCTATACAAAAAAATGTTAAAGAACGTGTCATCTTTACTGGGTATCGTCATGACCTTGACATGGTTTATTCCTTAATGGACATATTCGTTTTAGCTTCAGCGTATGAGGGATTTGGACTTGTTTTAGTTGAAGCGATGTTTAGTTCATTACCTGTTATTGCTACTAATGTAGGTGGAATCCCTAGCATTGTTATAGATGAAAAAACCGGAATTTTAATTCCACCGCTAAATCCTGAAGTTTTGGCAAAAGCGCTGATTAAACTATATAATTCACCTGAGTTAAGAGCACAAATGGGAACTTTGGGAAGACAAAGGGCAATAGATAGCTTTACTGAACAAAGATATGTGCAAGAAATTAAAAATTTATATTGTAATTTATTAAATACCACAAACTGAAAGTTAAATGAAATAATCAGAAATATCAAAAATATATTTTAATTTTTATCTCAAGTATCAATGAAAAATTTGCAATTACAACATCAAGCATTATTTATTTTATGTACTGGTTATTTCCAGCCATATTTAGATACACTGTTTTTACCTATTATTATTGGAATAGACAAAAGTATTGTTAAATTTAGTGTTTTGCAATTTTGTCCTGCTGATATTCCAGCTTATGCTGTTAACACAGCCGCAAAATTTTCTGTACCTTTATACACTGAAACATATCACAACAAACCTGCATTAATTGGTACTTTTTGGGATGTTGTACGGGGAACCATCGTTATTAGAAGTTTGGTTCGCAGGGGAGAAGTTACCGTACTTCACCCTCGAAGTTATATTCCAGGTGCAATGGCAATGCTTGTAAAAATGCTAGAGCCTCAAGTACAGATAGTATTTGATTCTGATGGTTTAATGCCAGATGAACGGGTAGAGTTTGGTAGTTGGAGTTTGAATAGCCCTATATATAAGTTATTTCGCTTCATTGAAAAGAAATTGATGGAACAGTCAGATGTAGTATTAACTAGAACTGAACAAGCAAAAAAAATTTTACTTGAACGTAATAAATCGTCTATAAATCCAGAAAAATTTTTAGTAATACCTAACGGAAAAGACACTTCTGTATTCACTTCAATTGCACAAAATGAACGTCAAGAAGTACGTCAACGATACGGCGTAGGGGAAAATACTCCGTTAATAGTTTATGTTGGCTCTATGGCTACTCAGTATATGCCAGAATCTATGTTTTTATTCTTTTCCTATTTGCTAAAATTAGAACAAAAAGCTCATTTTTTGTTGCTAACGAGTGGAAATAAGGAAAATTTGTTAGCACTAGCGCAACAACATAACATAGCGCCGGAATCTTTTACAATTGATTATGTTGTTCCTGATGCAGTTCCTACTATCTTAGCTAGTGCGGATGTCGGTTTAGCTTTACGGATGCCTAGTTTATCGCAGCGTGCAGTTTCTCCAATTAAGGTCTGCGAGTATTTGCTTTGTGGTACACCCGTTATTGCTAATTTTGGAGTTGGCGATTTAGATAATTTATTTAATCATCATCCTGAGATAGGTTGTCTGTTACCCGATACTAGCAATGCTTCTTTGGAAACTGCTACTAAATGGGTTGTTGATGAAGTTATGCCTAAACGTGAAGCGCTAACCCAGAAATGCCGCAGTGTGGGAGTAGAATACTTTAGTTTAGATACTGTCAGTTCCAAGTACACTGAGGTATACAGAAGTTTAAAACTTGTTTCCTTTTCACAATAACTAATGACATTTATGATTCAACAATCTTTGCCCAAATCTAGCCAGGTGAGTTGTATAGTTTGCGGTAGATTAAATTCCAATTATCTGTTGAGCAAGGCAAATGACGGTCGCGGTCAGGGAGAAATAAGTTTATATAAATGCCCTGCTTGTGAAACTGTATTTTTGGGCGGTTGGAAAGATGAATTTATTGAAGAATTATATGATTATTATGCCACTCAGATAGGCAGTGAAAAAAGCAAGATTTATAATCCTATTAATGATTTACGTTATGAAAAAATCCTCACTCAATTTCAGCGTTTAATCAATGGTAAAAAAGTTTTAGATGTCGGCTGTGGTAAAGGGCAATTTGTTGATTTCCTGAGCAAAAAAGGCTGGGATGTTACAGGTATAGAACTTTCTGATTCAGCCGTTACTTTATGTCAACAGTTTAACTTGCCAGTAAAAAAATTAGATTTTTTTGATGCAAGTTTAGCTCCTGAAAGCTTTGATTTAGTCACAATGTCTGAAGTAATTGAACACGTACCTATGCCTGCTCAATTTATAACCAGAGCGGAAGAATTGCTTAAACCTGGTGGTTTACTATATTTAACTACACCAAATTTTGCATCTTTAGATAGAAGAATTTTAGCAGAAGAATGGGATGCAATTCATCGTGAGCATCTCACCTATTTTTCCCCTAAAACGATCGCAAAAATGATCAAAAGTTCTAGTAATTTGGAAATTGTAAGCATTTCTACAAAAAATATTTCTCCCAACGCGATTCGACGCTGGCTACCATCTATTTCTAAAGCTAAGGCAGCAACGGTTAAAGAGGAATCGAATACACAATCATCTCATAATTCTGGTGCAGAAAAACAAGCATTGCGGCGTAAAGTGGAATCTTCTCCAATTCTTACTGCTGTCAAAAATAGTATTAATCAATTGCTTGACTTGTTTGATGCTGGTTCATCTATGACTGTAGTGTGCCGTAAAGCATCAAAGTAATAGATTGCTATGGCAAATTTTAATTGCTCAGACACAAATTAGAAAAAGGGTTCTTCCGTACTTAGTATACTAAATTCTTATGGAAATACAAAAAAAGCAAAGTCCGCATTTTAAAGTTTATTCACTAATGATCTAGAAGTTCCACTCATGTCCATACTTAACTATTCTAGTTTAGTTAAAATTTTTTCTTCCCCTTTAAGCAGTACTCTCTATCTCTGACTGTTTTCGCTCTGAAACTAACCCAACTAATTTATGCGTTTCTCTTTGTGTGAATAGCTATACCATTTTTAAAGAAATTGGATCGCAAAGGGCATCTCTATAACCTTCATAAATATTTTCCTGATGATCAACCAAGTTCAGCAAATACTGACCATAACCATTTTTGGACATTTCGCTACCTAAATAAATTACTTGTTCAGATGAAATGTATCCCATGCGGTAGGCTACTTCTTCTATACAAGCAATTTTTAGTCCTTGCCGCTGTTCGATGGTTTCTACAAACACGGAGGCTTGCAAGAGGCTTTCATGGGTGCCAGTGTCTAACCAGGCTACGCCTCGGCTTAACTTAACAACTTGCAATTTACCTTGCTGTAAGTAAGCTTTGTTAACGTCGGTGATTTCTAGTTCTCCACGAGCAGAAGGTTTTAAAGAATGGGCAATTTCTACAACATCATTATCGTAGAAATAAAGACCAGTGACTGCATAGTTAGACTGGGGATTTTTGGGTTTCTCTTCTAACCCAACCGGGTTACCTGCTGAATCGAATTCCAGCACACCATATCTTTGGGGGTCATTCACCCAATAACCAAAAACAATACCACCCGATTCTAGACGTGCAGCCTTTTGAAGTTTATAGCTTAAGCCATCACTGTAGAAAATATTATCGCCTAGGATTAAAGCTACTGAGTCTGTGCCGATAAATTGGCGACCGATAATAAAAGCCTGTGCTAACCCCTCTGGTTTTGGCTGTTCCGCATAGGAGAGTGATAAACCAATTTGACTGCCGTCACCTAGTAGTTTTTGAAAGAGTGGGAGATCTTGAGGAGTTGAAATTATCAAAATCTCTCGTATGCCAGCTAGCATCAGGGTAGACAGCGGATAGTAAATCATCGGCTTGTCATAGACTGGCATTAATTGTTTGGAAACAACCCGCGTTACAGGATATAGGCGTGTTCCCGATCCGCCTGCTAAAATAATTCCTTTCATTTACATATTATGTCATTAAATTTAATATGTTTTGATTTGAGTGGCACGGCATAACTGATTAGTTACGCCTTAATTTTCATCTAACAAAACAAGACTTTCTCTCTAAAAATTAACGCCCAATTTACTCTCCTGTAATCGACAAACCATCAACCCAAACTCTAGGACAAACCCCCCCTGGAGTTAACTCAGCTTCTTGTTCTACAAATATAATCGATCGCATTACTTCTAAAAAGTCCCCCGCTACAGTAGCAGAATCAATACTGGTTTTTTTGCCCTTATTGACAAGCCAACCATCAAATGGTAAGGAAAACGAACCTTGTAAAGCTTGTACCCCTGCATGAAGTGCTTGAAGGTCATCAATCAAAATCACATTTTCAGCGTCGTCAAGATTATATTCTTGTTGTGTATTAGTTCCAGGCAACACATGATAAAAGTTGGAGCTAACTGTTATTTTAGCTCCCATATTGGCATGACCAGTGGGTTGTGCGTTCAATCTTTTAGCTGTGCCTGCGCTGTGAATAAATCCAGATAAAACGCCATTTTCAATCAGCGATACTCGGCGGGTTGGGGTTCCTTCGCCATCAAATGTTTCTGCGGCTACGTTAGCTGGGTGTAGCGCATCGTCATAGACTGAAAGCAGAGGGGAAGCTATTTGCTTTCCTAAAGATTCAGGAGTAGACAAACTTTGCTTGTCTAGAATATTTTGGGCATTAAATATGTTAGAAAAAGCCCCTATTAAGCTCAGAAAAGCTTCTGGTGAGAAGACAACTGTATATTTGCCAGATTTAATATTTTGATAATCTAGATGGCTAATAGTTTTCTCAGCAGCTTCTTTTAAACACGCTGGAATATCTAAACTATCGAGGCTACTGTTAATTCTAAAAGCGCCTGCACTGCGTGGCTTTTTACCTTCTTGCTCTGTTTTACTGTAAAGATAGATTGAGGCGTAGGAGCGGGATTCGGTTCTGAGTGCGCCGTCACTATTGAGATAAAACCTTTCTATATCTCTTTGGGAAAGTCCGTTATAAGGTACTCTAGCGATCGCACTATGCGCTTGCAACAACTCTTTTTCGGCGGCGATCAAAGTTTCGATTAGTTGTGATACAGGCGCTTGAGGTGCTTTTTCGCTCTTGACATCTGCAACTTTTGCAGTTGCTTCAGGACTAAAATCTGGTGTATTTTCTTTAACACCGAAAAAACTAGCTTCATAAGCAGTTTTTAAAGCTAATTCTATCCCATTAGAATCTACATCTGTGGTGCTAGTCACCCCAGTCGTATTGTCTTCATTCCAAACACGCACAGTAACACCAGAACGATTAGATGCTTTGACTTGTTTAGGCTCACCTTGATCTACCTGTACGCTAGTTTCATCTACAGTTGAGCCATAAATATCAAATTTTTTGATTCCAATTTGTTCAGCACGCTCTTGTGCGTAAGTAGCAATTTCATTAATATTCGGCACAGTCAAATCCTCTTATAAGTAGGTCAACCTAATTAAACGTATTACCCCACCCCTATGCCCGAAATTTGGGGAGTGGGAGATCTTCGGTTTGATCTTTATTTAACGTTTGAGAAAAAAGGGCATTAATTTTTCTCACAAGTCCATTGTGCGATCGCATTATATTTAATGCGGGCAAGATGCCCGCTAATTACTCTGTGTCAGCGATGAAACAGATGAATGCCTTGGCTAAATAAATTTCAAATGTTTTAACGTCCGCCGACAGTAATCGAATCTACCTTAATATGTGGTTGTCCTACAGTGACGTAAATACTGCCACTAACCGAGCCACAAAAACCAGCAGCCAGCCCCAAGTCGTTAGAACACATTGAGATTTTGTTCATAATCTCACTTGCTTCGCCGATCAAAGTTGCGCCTTTAAGAGGTTTGGTGATTTTACCGTTTTCAATTAAATAAGCTTCATCAACAGCAAAGTTAAATTGACCTGTAGCGCCAACGCTACCACCGCCCATTTTTTTGCAGTAAATGCCTTTATCAATCGAGGCAAATAAATCCTCGTTAGTGTATTCGCCAGGAGCAATATAAGTATTTCGCATCCGACTTGCAGCCGCAGAATTATAGCTTTGACGACGACCACTTCCAGTTCTCGGATGTCCTGTACGGATAGAACCTGCGCGATCGGCTATAAAGTTTTTGAGAATGCCTTTTTCAATTAATAAAGTTCTTTGGGCAGGCATCCCCTCATCATCCATATCAATCGTACCGAAAGCAGTGGGAGAAAGTCCTTCATCCCAAGCCGTTAAGCTTTCATGGGCAATTTTTTCACCTTTTTTATCTGCAAAAGGAGTGGTGTTGCGTTCAATTTGGGTAGTTTCTAGCAAATGTCCGCAGGCTTCATGGAAAATTACCCCGCCAAAGTGGTTTGCCATGATGATTGGGTAAGTTCCAGATTCAACATAATCTGCGTAGAGCATTTTTCCAGCTGATTCTGCAACTTCCTCAGCCGTAGATTGATAATTCCATGTTCTTAAAAAGTTGGGGTTGCTAGTATCACCAACGCGCTGACCTATTGAGGAACGATTAGCACCCTCAGCACATAAGAGGTTATAGCCTACAGATTGAGTTAGGCGAATGTCACGAGCAAAAGTGCCATCACTGGCTGCAACTAATACTTCCTGCCAATCTCGAAAATAAGCTGCTCGTCTTGATTGTACGTGATTTGCTTTAAGTTTTAGTTGGGCATTGGCATCTAGGAGGATTTCTCCCATTTCGCGCATTGAGCTACATTCTGATAGCCAAGCATCTTTTCCGCGTTTGGTGGCGTAGTCTCTAAGTAACTCTAGATTAATTTCTGGAATATAAGAGTTAGGTGCTGGAAGTTGCAATCCTAAGATTGAAAGTCCTTTTTCTAAAGCAGATTTTAGTCCTGAAAATGATAAATCGTTGGTGCTAACGTAACAATCAGCTTCACCACGAAATACTCTCACACCAGCGCCAGTTGAGAGACGTGGGGAGATGCTGGTAATAATATCCTCTTCTGCTAGAGAGCTAATATAATTTACTCGTTCTAGAAAAAATTCTATCAAGTCTGCGCCTGCTGCACGACCTAATCCCAAGAGGGTAGACAGAGGTGCTTCCCAGGTTTCATCAAAGCGATTTGATGTTGCAGTATATTCCAGAGTGGGGAGTTCTTTAGAGAGCAGTAATCTACTTGGATGGATGGATAGGGTCATCAGCAAAGCGTCCTTGGAAGGGTGGACTGGGAAATCCTCAATGTATTAAGTCTAACAAATCTAGGACTTACGCATTTGAACCAAAAATTCTGCTTTTGGGGACTGGTGACTAGGGACTGGCGACTGGGTAAAAGCTTTAAATAATCAGGATTTATATAGCAGTCAGCTTAGGCTAGAGCGTCCACAGCTTTTTTCAAAGTGATGTAGAGACGTAACATAGTACGTCTCTACATCAAGTATTTGCCGCGCTCATTTCCGAAGTGGAATTAAAACCTGCTTCAGAAGATTATTTACTGAGAATTTTTCCAACGTTGGGCAAATTCGGCTAAAGTTGCTTGAGGAATTTTGCTTTGCAACCACTTAATAGCTTGATCTTGATTGACAGTAAAACCGCCTGTATATGATTTAGGAAGATCAACCAAATTGATAATTGCAGGAGGTGTGACAGGGGGCTTGGGTGCTGGTGGTGTGTACCACAGCATTTGTACCCAGGTTTTTAGCCCAATAATTCCATCAACTTGTAGTTTATTAGCAGTTTGAAAAGCAATAATTGCTTTCTTAGTTTTTTCATCAAAATCACCACTAATACTACCAGGATCAAATTCTGGCTGGTTAAAGTCTTTCAGTTGTTGTTGAATTTCCTTAACTCTTGTGCCTTTTGCTCCAGGAAAAAGCAAATTAAATTTATTGAGATCTCCTACACCACTTACACCCGTTATTCCCCTAACATCTCCTTTGTATTGATGAATATCCCAGTTACCTTCGCCCCACGAACTAGGTATCCAAGGTTTTTCTACGTCATAATGAGCAATCCAAAGTGGAAAGGTAGAAAAATCTGTTGGGTTTCCAAGGGTATTAATCCAGAAATTAGGATAGGTGTAAATAATTGGTTTAATCTTCTTTCCTGTTTGTTGTTGAAGGCCTTTCATTACTTCCAACAGCCACAGTTTCATGGTATTCACAACAGTAGCTCTACTAGCTCCATTAGTAGTTTCTACATCTAGTACTGGTGGTAAGTCACCAGGCTCAAGCTTTACAGTTTTAAGAAATTCGCGTGCTTGTTGTACAGGGTCGGATTTGAGAGGGTGGAAGTAGTGGTAAGCACCCCTCATAATTCCAACCTGCTTCATGTCTTGCCAATAGCGAGAGAAAGAGGGGTCTTTGATGGTAACGCCCTCGGTTGCTTTGACAATTCCATACATCTTGCCAGAGTTTTTAACTGCTGACCAATTAACTGTTCCACCATAACTAGCAACATCAATTCCAAACATAGTTTAATTCTCCGACATTACGTAGGATGCACTTTCACTAATAAACTGTTGTGCATCTAGTTTATATAGTAGTCATTGGCAAAAGGGAACATCCAAATAGAAGATATACAATTTTATTTGCGTGTTCGCTTAATCATTGATAATTAATAATTGATAATTGATAATTGATAATTGATTAGCTAATGTTAATATTTAATATTTCTGCAAAACTGAGTTGCACTTGTTTGTAACTTATTCATATCTGTTTGAATTCCTTTAAGCTGGGTTGGTAATCCTTGGGATACTTGTTCGTTAATAAATCCCACATTTTGATTGAGTAATGAAGCTTGGGTTTCTACATTATTGAGGCGATTTTCTAGATGTTTAACTCGATCAATTTCTGCTTTATCTGCTAAGAAAGGAATCTGTCGTTCAAGTTGGTTTTGCTGTGTCATTAGTGAAATTGCCATAGCACCCATTAAACCTATCGACAACACACATAAACCACTCAGTAACCCTAGCCAAGCGTATAGCCGCCGTACTTCTTGGTATAGTCTTGCTAAACGTTGTAAATCTCGCTCCTCAGAACTAAGCATATTAGGTTCAATAGTCATAATTTTCAATTTGTTAGTGCTTTAAGAGCAAAGCAAATAGGATGCGGTTTACATAAGTATATAGGGAACCTACCTAAAACGCTTTGTTCCTTGGCTGGGGTTGAATTAGCTATGCTACAGCGATTAAAACTGAACAGGCAAGCGAACTCCTATGCCTAACGACACTGGATTATCAGCTTGGACTCGGAGACTATGAAAAGGTGTTGAGCCTACTCGATTAGTAGCATAAGCTTCAAGTTCTAAGCCTGCAATTGCTTTTAATGAGGGGTTCCAGCGTAAACCTAAACTCCAAGGAATTACTGTTTGACGCTTGTTATCAATAAAGCCGTTGCCTTTGCCACTTAAGTCTATTCCTGTCTCAGCGATAAGTTGGAGATTTTGATCTAGGGGAAGTGAACCACCTAAGTTTAATCCAGCCATCTGCAAGCCGTATCGCTGGATGAAGCCCAGTGTGGGGGTCAGCCAGATCGCGCTACCAGTTGGGAATTGGTAGTTGATGGGGCTAGAAAGGGTAATTATATATAATTCTGATGCAGCTTCATTACTAAAAGAAAATCCACCCTTTTTCAAGCCACTTCTTTCAAATGCCTTAGCGTCATTATTAATGAGATTGAGCAAGACATTATTTGTTCTACCTAGGGTGGCAGCAGCAGTTAAGGTAAATGGATCTCCATCTGCCTGATGTAAAAGTCTAAGTCTGCCACTAAATCCTGCTTCCGATTCGTCTGTGGTTCCTGAAATATAGTCTACGAATACACCGAGTTCTAAATCATCTAACAAGCCATATTGGATAGCAGTGAGTACACCTTGGCTACCTCCCTGAATTGTTGTGAGTAACTGTCCGTTAGGAATAGTACCACCATCAAAAAAAGCAAATCCAGCAGGTGTTGCAGGTGGCGGTTGTAGAGTTGATTTAAAAGATTCAGGGTAACGGCGATTGGCAGTAGTCATTCCTGGAATAAAGGTGACACCTAAGCCGAAGAAAGGATGTTCTTTATCTGCAACTATAGATAAAGCACCTGTATTACCCAGGCTGTTAGAAATGAATATATCAGTAGATAATCTGGGATTAACTACATATCGCACGCCTGCATTGTAAGCGATCGCGCGAGCGGGTAAACCAGAACCACGATCAATTGTGTTGTTGCCTGTGAAGGGAACAAAAGCATCACCCCAGAGGGAAATTCTGGAACTAACACGATAACTTACGCCTCCTGCTATACCTAAAGTTGTACCAAAAGAGCCAGGGTTGTCTACAGGGGGTCTACGCAGATATAAGGCATTATCTTCTGGTAGAAAGGCAACTTTAGGAGAAATGGTAAATGATGTGCGATCGCTTGTTTTTACAGTATAGGGAAACTCTAATGATGTTACTAATTCTTGTTGATTAGTCCCAGCCCTAATAACGGGATCTGTTGCCTGAAAAAATCTATAAGATCGTACCCCTCGAGAAATGGCAAATACTCCACTTAAAGCTTGATTACCTGTGGGATTTTGCCAAAGTCGCTGTTTTGCCTGAAGTGTCAATTCTTGAAAGGCATTACCACTACCGTCTATAGTACTTCTTTGAGCCCCAAAAGCGCCTTGTTTACCAGGCTGTGAATTATCTAAACTTTGAGCATCTAGTGTCAACTCGAAGTTATTAGTAACACCCCAAGTAATGCCCAGTGTAGGTTGACCAGTTAACCCATCAACGACACCTCGTGGTGCTAATGATTGCCTATAGCGCAAGTTAGTGACTACTTCACCTGCTGATAACTGATGGGCTGTTGGAAGAATTGGCTGACTACTATCTAAAGCATTTCCTTGTATGCTTTCTACCTTGTTTGTTTCTTCTTGGGGAGTGCTATTGTTATCTAATTGATTGACAGGAACAATCTCTTCAGAATTATTAATATTAAATTGGCTAAATTGTATAACTTGCTTGGCATTAACTGGTTTTTCTGGTAATAATAAAACGGCAGAATTGGATAATTTTAGAAGGTTTTCTGAATCAGGTATATAGTCATTAGATTTACTAATTATATTAGAGCGTTGCTCTGGCTGTGCTAGCACTTTTGGCTCTGCCAAGACCGATTTTGAAAAAGCTCCCAGCCACAAATATAAAAATCCTAAAATGAACCTATTGGTTTTAAAAAAATGCTGGTCAAACAATAAATTTACTCTTCTACCTTTGGGTAGATGTTGCTGGCGTTTTGAAGATGTAACAAAGCTAGATTTTGAGCGTGAGCAATTCCTATACTTGGTCACGATGGAACTCCTCATAATTAATGGGTCATTTTAGAATACCAGTTGATACTCCGCAGACTAAAGCTCTTTTTCTGGAAATTACTAAATCTACAGTTTAAAAATTTGCTTGATACAGCCAGTGAGAGCCAACCTGCTTGCTGTAGATGGCTTAAAGTGGTGGGTAAGTCAGTAGATTATGTTGAGTGGCGTGTAACTAGCAGGAAAGAGCAAAATATGGGTATCGTGCGGCATTAGTGTGCAAATGTTCAATAAAAAACATTTATTACTGATTCTCTCCCTCTACCCCCTCTGCTTCCTCTGCTTCCCCTGTAAATGAAAGTACAGTTAAAACAGAAGAACCGATTAATCTTATTTTCCCTGCTGACAGGGGGGGGAATTATTTTCACTTATGCAAGATGCCTAATTGATCGTGATTGCTGAACGAAGGTAGTAGGAGGCGTAACAAAGATGTGGGCAAAGCTGAAACACAAGATTTGGGCGTGGCGTAATGTTTGGATTACAGCGCCTAGTGTTACGGGTTTAGTGTTGCTAATGCGCTTTGCTGGTTGGCTACAACCCTTAGAGTGGGCTGCACTCGATCAATATTTTTTGCTGCGTCCATTAGAACCTACTGACTCACGAGTTGTGATTATTGGCATTAATGAGCTAGATATTACAAATTATAAAAAATGGCCGCTTTCAGATGAGCTACTGGCTAAATTGCTCCTCCAAGTCAAAAAACAGCAGCCAAGAGCAATTGGTCTAGATTTGGTAAGGGATTTACCAGTAGCTCCAGGTCATGAAGAATTAGTGAATGTGTTTAAGACTACACCCAACTTGATTGGGGTTCAGAAAGTACCTGATTTCAGTGGCGACAAAATAAAAGTTGAGGAGAAAGGTTCTGGTTTTGCGCCACCGCCTGTTTTAGCGCGGCAGGGTCAAGTAGCTGGTGCTGATGTAGTACCTGATCCAGACGGGAGGTTGCGTCGTGGGTTGCTATTTTTACAAGATACTGAAGGTAATTCTTTGCAAACTTTAGGGCTGAAGATGGGTTTGATGTATTTAAAAGCCCAAGGTATTACTCCCAAAAAATCAGCAATTGATCCCAAGTATATGCAATTGGGTGAAACCGTATTTGTTCCATTTAAGAATAATGATGGCGGTTATGTGAAAGTTGATGATGGTGGGTATCAAATATTGTTGAATTTTCGAGGGCCCAGAGAGAGTTTTCGCACTATTTCGATGACCGATGTACTTGAGGAAAAGATCCCCTTAGACTTAATGCGCGATCGCATTGTCTTAATTGGGCCTACCGCCGCTAGTTTGAAAGACTTCTTCTACACTCCCTACAGTAGTCGTCTAGTCAAAGCAGTTGAGTTAACCCCTGGAGTAGAAATTCATGCCAATTTAGCCAGCCAAATGATTAGTTCTGTCCTAGATAGTCGCCCTCTAATTAAAGTATGGTCTGAACCTGTGGAATGGTTGTGGATTTTTGTTTGGTCAGTGGTGGGCGCGACCTTAACTTGGAAAGGGCGATTTGCTGGTGGCGTTGCCAAATTTTCACCTTTGCTAATTGCTGGCATGATATTTGCTGTAGGAATCTTATTAGGAGGTACTTATTTTGCTTTCCTAGAAGGTTGGTGGATACCAGTGGTTCCTCCGGCGATCGCTCTCGTAGGATCTGCTGCTATCATCACAATTTATATAGCGCGAACCGCAGGAGAAATTCGCAAAACATTTGGTCGTTATTTGAGCGATGAAGTTGTCGCTAATTTACTTGAAACTCCTGAAGGCTTGAGGTTAGGAGGAGAAAGACGGAAGTTAACCATTTTAATGTCTGATCTTAGGGGTTTCTCGGCTGTATCTGAAAGATTGCGACCAGAAAATGTTGTGGCATTCTTAAACATTTATCTGGGGATAATGGCAGATATCATTACTGAATATAACGGCACTATTGATGAGTTTATTGGTGATGCCATTTTGGTAATTTTTGGTGCGCCGACTCAGCGAGCAGATGATGCTCAAAGGGCTGTAGCTTGTGCTGTGGCTATGCAGTTAGCTATGGAAAGAGTAAATCAAGAAATTCAACATTTGGGTATGCCTAAATTAGAGATGGGCATTGGCATTAATACTGGGGAAGTGGTAGTAGGGAATATTGGTTCACAAAAACGTGCAAAATATGGGGTTGTTGGCAGCCACGTCAATTTAACAGGAAGGATTGAGTCTTATACAGTAGGTGGACAAATTTTAGTTTCTGAATACACGGCGCAAGATGCAGGAGATGTCTTCAGAATTGATGGAGAAATGAAGGTAGAACCCAAGGGGATTAAAGAGCCAATTACACTTTATGATGTAGGGGGTGTAAGCGGAAGTTACAATATATGTTTACCAACAGAAGAGGATAATTTTTGTACACTTAAGGAAGCCGTACCCCTCAAATATACAGTCTTAGATGGTAAGCACGTTGTCGGTACTTTATTTGAAGGAAGCTTAATTAAACTATCAGCTAATGGGGCTGAAGTAGTCTCAAAAAATTATTTAACTCCTTTAAGTAATATAAAAATTAAAGTATTATCGAAAGCAAATGAGCTTAATGAATTTGGAGATCTTTATGCTAAGGTGACAGCGAAAAAAACCGATAGTGATATGAATTTTGCTATTCGTTTTACTTCTGTTCCACCAGACGTGGAAGCTTTGATAAATGATTTGCTTGCTAAAAATAGTTAAGATATTTTTTATTAAAGTATATTTATAAAAATATTTTAAATGGCTAAATCCTCGGTATTTTACCCGCCCCTATTGAATCCTTTATTTGTCCGTTTATGCCAGAGTGTTATACCAATCATTGGATATTGGCAGTATCGGATGACGTTGGAAATTAGCAAAAACGATTTGGAAAAACTAGCAGCTTTGGGGGATTACCGAATGCTGTTGTTGTCCAACCATCCTAGCTATCACGATTGGATTGCGATATTTTTATTATCAGCAAGATTAGGTAATGTTTTCTACTACTTAGCTGCTAGTGAGCGTTTTAAGGGAAAATCTGCACGCTTTCTGCAAATGCTAGGAGCATATTCTATTCGGCGTGGTTTGGCAGATAGAGCGAGTGTTGCTCAAACTCTTCAATTATTAATGCAACCGCAATGTCAAATGGTAGTTTTTCCAGAAGGTGGTTGTTCGTTTCAGAATGATACTGTTATGCCGTTTAGGGTTGGTGCAGTGCAAATGGCTTTCCAAGCAATGAATAAACTTGTTAAACAAGGTGAAGCTGTACCTGATTTATATACTGTACCTGTAAGTCTTAAGTATCGTTATACAGGAGATATGAATCAGGTAATTGATCAAACTTTGAGTCAATTAGAAACAGCTTTACAAATTCAGGCGATAACCTCACCCTCTAGCATGATTCCAAGTGATAAGAAGGGGGGAATGGATTCTCAGGTTCAGTTTGGACAAAACTTTTATCCGCGTCTTCGTGCTATAGCTGAGAAAGTTTTGGTAAGTTTTGAGCAAGATTATGGTTTATATACAGATGAAATTGCTCAACAAAATTGGAACGATCGCATTATTCAACTTAAATCCCATATTATCCAAAGCTGTGAGCAAAAGTTGGGACTCATATCTGCGCCTGGGGAAGCTATCCGTGAGCGTGTTTATAAAATTCAGAATGTTCTAGAATCTCGTGCTGAATCTTTGGGGAAAGATGACTTTTGGACTTATGAATCGCTTCACAAAGCGGCAGCGAGATTGCTGAATTTTGATGCTATATATGATGGTTATGTTGCAGCTAATCCAACATCAGAAAGGTTTTTAGAAACTTTATTTAGATTAGAACGTGAAGTTTTTGGAATTCGCCAGCCTATTCCTAAAGGTGATAGGAAAGTAATAATTAAAATTGGTGAACCTGTAAATCTGAAAAACTATTTTGAAAATTATCAGCAAGATAAATCTGGTACGGTAAATTTACTGATCAAAAATCTTCAAGAAAATGTTCAGAATTTGCTTTTAGTGTAGGTTGAGGTATAGCAAGGGAAGCAAAGCTTAGGACAAATTATAAGAGTGAAACTTAGACAGGCTAAGGAAATTTACAAAGCTGACTGCTGATAGCTAAACGCTGATTGCTATAAATATAAGCCTACCTCATTCAGTTGAAAGCTGTTATAAATTCCTGAGAGTAGATGACAAATATCCTCAAAAGCTTAAATAATCTTACTTATTAATTTGCATCAAATAACTAGGAAACGACGAGTGCTACCAGGTAAAAACCCTAACCCAGATCGAAGTCAACGTTGGACAATACCTCAACTTGAGGGACTAGCAAAGCGTAACCCTTTAATGATTTCTCGGTGGGTGTTACGTTGGGCGTTCGTAGGGACGGTTTGTGGTATGTTCGCGGGGCTGTACTGGCACATATTGGAGTTACTGACGCACAAACTTAGGGAATTCCAAGGTGTGAGTTTACTAATTGTGATGCCACTGGCTGGCTTATTGATTGGGCTGGTAATTCATTTTTTAGGGAATCCAGGTGAAATTGCTGTGATTGTGGATAATATTCACTTCCGTGGCGGACGCTTGGATACTCGCAAAAATCCTTCCATGATTCTTGCTTCTCTTACGAGTATTGCCGCAGGAGGTAGCGCAGGCCCCGAAGCGCCTTTGGTGCAAGTTACTGGATCTTTTGGTACTTGGGTTGCCGACCGTTGGCAGTTAGAAGGTGAGGATTTAAGATCAATTAGTTTGGCGGCAATGGCTGCTGGCTTTACTGCTTTATTTGGCTCACCTCTTGGTGGTGCGATGTTTGCGTTAGAAATTTTGCACCATCAGCACGTTTTAGAGTACTACGAAGCATTAATGCCCGCGATTGTTTCTAGCTGTGCCAGTTATTTGGTATTTGCTGCGATTACACATTTAGGGATTGCACCTACTTGGAATTTTCCCCAATACAAGCTGGACAATATTGATGATTTTGCGCTGGCGATTTTCTTTGGGATAATTGGGGCGGTGGCGGGATGGATATTTATGGGGATTTTTAAAGTGTGCGATCGCTTTTTCGCACTCCTTCCAGGCCCTATTTATATCCGCACAACAATCGCAGGCTTAGTGTTAGGTAGCATAGCAGCGATGTTGCCACTTACCCGTTATTTTGGACACGAAGAATTAAACGAAGTTGTAACTACAGACTTGCCACTGATTTTTTTGTTAGTTCTTGCGGCTGCAAAAATGTTAACAATTAGCGTTACAGTTACAGGTGGCTGGCGTGGTGGGTTTATTATTCCTCTCTTTTTTACAGGCGCTTGTCTGGGTAAAGCAGTAGCAATTTTAATTCCTGGGATAAATCCTTCGCTGGCGATGATTTGTACGATGGCGGCATTAAATGCAGGGGTAACACGTACACCTGTAAGTACTACTTTGTTGATCTCAAAACTAACTGCGGTTAGTACTTTTACTCCGATCTTGTTTGCCAGTTTGATCGGATTTTTTCTTGCGCCTAAATTACCGTTGATCAAATCTCAACAGAAGTTGCAATCAGAAGCGATCGCTGAGTGAAAAAAAATCAACCATTATAAACGTAAAACCCCACCCCCAACCCCTCTCTGTAAAGGGGGAGGGGAGATTTTTTGTTTTATTACAACCGCCGGAACAGTTAGTTTTTTTATCATAGATTACGGAGATATTAAGCAAAATTGGAGCAGACAATTTCAACAAGGTTTGTCCTAAGTGCCTTAGCAATTGGTGTAATTTCAAGGTTACTCCTCTCCTGCATTCAAGCTGATAGCTGATGGCTGACGGCTTAATACTTTTCTTTAATTTTCTTGATCCTTTCTAAAAGTTCAGCACCTTGTTTAGGGTTAACCATTACCACAAAATTAGCAAAACCTTGAATTGATGCAAGTAAGTTTGAAGATGAAGCATTGCCCCAAGTTTTACCTTCTAAGCCATCTTTTTCAATTTGAAACAAAGTAGCGCGGAAGCGTTTTAAAGTTTTATTACAAATATTTGGTTTACTATTAACTACTACACCAGTAACTTCTTGCTGGCGGCTTTTACGCATAATTCTAGTTTTCTCTTGATTAATAGTTAATCCCTCGTGAATAACAATTGATTCTGTACGTTTCAGAAGGTTACAAATATTTTTCAGGTTGTCGCCAGAAGCAGAAAATGTCAGATCATCAGCGTAGCGTGTATAAATAAATCCTAACTGTGCAGCCATTGCTGTTAATCGTTTGTCTAAACGGCGACATAATAAGTTACTAATAGCAGGACTAGCTGGTGAACCTTGCGGTAGGTGACGTTCTATAGTTGCTACATAGTAGGTTTGGTTGTCTAGTTCAATTTCTTCTAGTGTTGATTCTGTACAAAGTAAGGCGAAAATTGTGGCAGCAGCTTCGGAATAACCGAAGGAATGAAATAAACCTTTAACTCGTTTATAAGAGATTGAGGGGAAAAAGTCTTTGAGATCGAAGTTAATAATTACATCAGTACCAACATGGGGTTGAGCGTTAGTTACAATAGAGCGATCGCATCTAAATCCATGAGCCGCATCGTGTAATTCTAACTTATCCAAAATATTTCTTAATACCCATTCTTGAGCTTTTTTCAATCGTGGCAAAGGAGCAGAAATTAAGCGTTCTCCACCTGTTTTTTTAGGGATTTTGAAGCGGATATAATGGGAAATTGTCGCAGTTTTGCGGGAAAAAGCAAGAAAGCGTAATTCACCTAAACTAATTTCCATTGCTGCGGCTATTTGTTCAGCAGTTGCACATATTGGTAAATTATTACTTTGTAAACGTTCTGTGTTACTTTCTGTAAAGTTAAGTCCGGCAGATACTTCTTCGCCTAAATAAATAATGTCTTGCTGTTTCTTTAACTGCCAAGCTTCTGCCCGTTCAATTCTTTCCCTTTCTCGCCGTTCCTTTGTTTCTTGGCGCTTACGCCGCGACTCTGCAAGTCTTTGTTGAAGCATCTGCTTGCGGAGTGCTTTTTCATTATTAAGTTGGCGATTTTGCTGCCAAAGTTCATTTAATTCGCGCTGTAGTTCGCTTCTACGTCTGATTTCATCTGCTGGATCTTCGGGGATTTCACCTTCAGCAGACCAAAATCCGTAGCGGATCATTTCTTCAAGAATAAATTCTTCTCTACCAAGTTGGCGAATGCGATCGTATAGTTCTTGGCGGGTTCTGGGTTGATCAGACATATTTTTGCTGATACTAAACGTCGTATTCACAGCATTGTCAATGCTATATCTGTATCACAGATTTTAATCTGTGTACCGCTTTTATTTGCAATTAAACCGTCTAGTTTAAGTAAGTCTTGATCTACAGAGATCAAAACCTCTGCATCAAAATTGATGGCAGTTACAATATGTAGGGCATCAGCAGCACGTATACCTCTAATATGTAGTTCTACATTGTTTAATTGTGATTCTACAATAGTAGCAGTAAGATCGAGTACATTAATTGCAAAGAACCTCAATGCAATAACAGTTTGAGGCATAATTGAGCGGGCAGTGAGAACTCGAAGTGTATTTGCATTAGTCATTCCAGTTGCTGCGGAAGTAAGCTGTTTAAACAAAGCTTCCTCAACTTCGTAGTAAGTTAAGCTTGATGTAGCTCCTGTATGTGAAGAAGCTATTAACTTGAGAACAGTTTCTGCGTCTTCAAACAATTTCTGAGGTGTGCGATCGCGACGATTTACAGATCTTAATGTTGCGCCAGCTATTGCTAGTGGACTAAGGTAATCAATGAAGACGCCTGTATCAATATAAACCTTCACTCCCCACTCCCAAGTTGTGTTAGCAGTTGCTCTGGTGTCACGACTTGAGGCTTATTACTGGATAATGACCTGAGTGCTTGATCGTAAGTCACTAAATAATCACATTCGGCTGCACTACTAAGAATCAAAATATCATTTGAATGAGCTAGGCGGTTGCGAAGATTGTTAGCGTTTTCAAGATACTCTTCTGCCTTTTCTAAATTGACGGGTAGTACCTTGACTTCATGTTGTAGGTTGTCAATTATTTCAGGGTGCTTGCGAGTTTCTCCAAGAAATACAAGCTCTTGAAGCACTATCGAATTGATGGCAAGACGCACTCTATTTAGCACATCTTGAGAGAATATGCGCGAGCTAGGTGACTCGCCACGAAGATAAGCAGCCACAACATTTGTATCTAGGAATACGAGAAGCCGACCGTTAGACTGTTCTTGCACTTCTGTATCGCTTGTTTACTCAGCGCTGCAATTTTTAAATTACAAACCAATACTATTATAGTAGCAGTATTAATAAATAGTACAAATATACTAATAAATTGCTACGCGCGTACTGACAGAAGTCGATGTATTAGCTAGTTACTACCGTTACAAAAATGGTGACAAACCCTAAAGTTTAGGAAAATATTGCTTTACTAAGGTTAGTGATGTTATCTAACTCTATGCTTACTCGTGTTCTCAGTTTGGCTATTGGACTAATCTCGTTTACCGCTACAGCGCAGGCTCAAGTTTTATCCATCCCCGAAGGTACAGAGGGACTAAGTGCGATCGCAGGTAAAATTACTGGGGTAGAGCAGCGACGTATCCCTTTAGGTGATGCTGTTACAGGTTCGGAAACTCGCGTCAATCTGCAATTTGATTTAGCAGGTTGTCTCGACAAGCTGATGCCATTAGTATCGTATTCTCAGATTAAAAATCAGCGTGTTACTTTTTATGTGACTGCTCTGAATGCTCACAATGAAGCTTCTAAAAGGGCAAGGTGTGTTGCTATACCTCAAGCATCTGCACAGGTAAGCGTTCCAGGTGTGTTTTCACGTAATCAAATTAAAGTTGTCTTTTTGGGACAACCTCAACCTCAAACAGTTACTCCACAAAATTAAGCTCTCAGCAGAGGAATATAAATCTTCACAAAATAGTTTTATATTCAATCTATAAAAGTTGCAGCTTTTTTTAAGGTATATCAATATTTCAGGTTGTGGTTTCAGCGCAAAAATTAAAAATTACGCACAGCGCTAGTTGGTTGCCCCTTCGTAAACCCCTCTGGACTAGACTACTCAACTCAAGCGGTCTCGGTAGCGGGCTGCCATTAACTTCACAAAAGTCAAACCGTAATGCGCTCGCTACCGAATGACCGCACAGTCAAGAGTAGGCTAGTGATGTGTGTATGGACTAAGCGCAAGGACAGCGATCCACTGTCCAGATTGCAAGGCTGTTTACCAAACTAAGTTACTGTGCGTAATTAATTTATCTCAGTTGACGAGCGTGTTGCATACGCAGCGCCAGAATGTGTTCGCATGGCCCTTTATATAGCTTATTTTGCTGATGCCAATTACAAGTACATTCTGCCTGGATTATACGTTCATCTGCGTCTATTGTCAAGGATGGATTGAAGGTTTTACCTTTTTCGGTAATATTTCCTTGGAGTGCGATCGCACCAGCACTATCATTACTAGATGATGTAACTTGCACCGCATTTGCACTCAAGAAGCGCGTGGCGTTTTCTTCCCGTTCATTAGCAAAGCGCAACCGTTCCATCGGTAATGGTTCGCGGGTAAGTTCGCGCACACGGTATACTTGCTTGTTCAAGTCATAAATTGCCCGTCCTGCCTGAGTATAAGCACTTAATGCACCGAGTACGGCTGTACAGCTAAGGTTTAAACGTTGTGCCAGACTATCTGGAGTTTCTAGCCAATTTTCCCGCAGTGCGTCAAAGATAATTTTTTGCGTCCACTCGTCCACATCAGCACGAGGAGCCATTAAATCAAAGTTACCAGATTGCGCCCAATCATTAGCTGTCCAGCCTGATAAACCCAAAGTAAAGGACATATCGCCTAAGTCAGCGACATAAAATGAAGGCATACCAGTCCCAAGTAGGTGAACGGTAAACTTTTTTGCAACTGGGATAAGGCGTTCGAGGATGTGGAGGCGACGACGACCCCAAACACGGATTTGGTGTTCTTGATTTCCAGTGTAAGGGGAACGATTACATACTACCTCAGTACCCCAAGGGTCAAATACTACTTTGACGGGTTCGCCAGGTTTAAGAATATAGCGCATACTGCGTGGTGATTGTTTCTCTTTGTGGCGACGCAGAATAAAACATAAGTTGTGAATATCCATTGGATGCAAGTCAAACCGCACTGCTGGTAATGACATAGCGGAACTAACTTGCAAAAATCCTCTTACCCAACTATCTGGTAAATCAATTTTGACTTCTTTGTAAGCTTCTTCATTAGTAGTTGTAACTTCAAACCCAGATGGGTCAACTTCTAATTTGGTTGTTTTGTAGCTACGGATTTTTTGAAATTCGTCATAAAGTGCTGCGGAATAATCTACGTTGGTTGTACCACAAGCAAATTCATTAATATTTTTAAATACTTCGTAGCTTGCACCAAGACGACCATAACTAGATTCATCAACGCTAAAGCATTCAAAAAATACTTCGTCGGGGTGAACGGTAATTACGGGGTCGAAGACGAAATAAAAGTCTAGTTGCTTTTCCCAAACGTAACGACGAAAGCTTTCTCTAGCATCATAATAAGGTTTCAGGCGTTGATAACTGTGTTGATAAATGGTGTTTAATTCGGCTTGAATTTCTTTGATGCGGTTAGCAACTTCTTGACGTTGAACTGATACGAGTTGCCAGTTTATTTCTTCTTGTTTCGCACGCCATTCTTTGTAGGCGGTTTTGTCTTTTGGTTGGAAGCGCATATCGGAAACAACGACATCGTGTAAGGCGCTGATTGCTTCTCGAAATGCGACGTTTTGGCGGAGTTCGCCGATAAAATAGGTAGGTGGGCGTTTGAGGTCGGGTGAGAAGGACATTTGGGTTTTATTGCCCTGCTCTATTACTCCTGTGTTGCCTTTGTAGGCGTAGTTGAATTCCATAGTTTATTTGTTATATTAAGGGGTTATTTTTTTAACGCAGAGGGCGCCAAGGAGAGCGCATTAGCCGAAGGCTTCCCGTAGGGTAGGGCGCAAAGTTATTTACTCTACATATTGCAAAAATCAATAATTATATCTGTGTTCATCTGTGTTTATCTGTGGATATCTGTGGTTAATTTACCTTCAATTTACTAACGCAAGAGGTCTACTGGCTTTATTTGAATGGGAAGTGATACGTGGGGATATTGTTGTTTAATTTTGAGCATTGTTTGAATAGCTTTTGATTTGTCGCCTATGGCTATGGTGGCGGATTGGCGGGTGAGGATTTCAGCGACTCTTTGGGCGGCGGTTTCGCTTTTTTGGGCTTCGGTATCTAAAAAGTTAAAGATTCGTTGTTTTGCAACACGACTTCGATTAACTTGTGATAAAACGGTAATAAAATAGGGCGTTAGTTCTTGTAGTCTTTCTGGATGATTGGCAGCATAGTTTTCTAGATAGTTTGTGGCAAATAGCTGCATATCTGCGCTAGGATGTTCGCTAAATTTCAAGAGGTAATCTTGTCCGTAATTTGCTTGAAAGTTGCGGGTAACTAAATCACGTCCAAATTGACGAACATCTGCGCGAATACTGTCACAGATACTTATCATTATTTCTGGTGTCCATTCTTGATGAGAAAATTCACTAAATATGTTTCGCGCAAATTCTCTTGTGTCTTCCCATTTAGATTCAAGTATTCTGACTGCTGATAGTAATTCTTGTGAGCTAGTGCGAATATTATCTAATCGTCGTAAAAACATTTCTCTAGCTGCTTGACGCACTGATAAAATTTCGTTGTTAGCCAGCTTAACAATGTCTGAAGTATTAAATTCTTCTAGGAAACGAGTATTGTTTTCTCTTAATATTACTCCACCTAATTCTTGTGCTGCTGAAGATGGAGCGTTTAGTAAATTTATCGCTGTTTGTTTGGAAATATCCGACATCCACCCTGACAAGGATTGTAGTAAACGTACTATATCTGTGTGAATTCCTTCGTACTTTTCCTTACGCATTAATACGCTGATTAGCTGTGTGGCTAATTGTGTGGCAAAATTGGGATGTGCGATCGCTAAACGTTGAATCACTGGACGAATAGCACTACGGATATCTGCTAATTGGTTGGTTAACATCGCTACTAGCAACTCATAGCGACTGATTAGCATTTCTTCTGGTAATTGACTAAATATACTAACGCCAATACCACGTACTGCTTCATAAGGTGAATTGAGCAATGATTCGATTAATTCTGAAGGTAAATCAATTGCTTGAGTTTCATGGTTGAGTAAAATACGTGCGCCTATTTCTTGCACTTCTGGTAATGGATGTGCTAATAAGTCAAGAATTACAGCAAATCCTAGATGGCGCAGTTGAGGTGTAAAGCTAATTAGTAATGTTTCGCCAATTTCTTTAGCTACTTCTCCATTAGCTGTTGTAGATTCCAGTGCTAATAAAGCAGTAATTATTCGTCCAATTAATACTTTTGCGGTTGTCTCTCCAATAATAGAATAACTCAGCAACCTCCGCGCAAAGTTACGAGTGTCAGCGTAGTGACTGGTGACTAAATTAGCAATAAAGTTACTGTCTTCTAAGAATTGTTCTCTTTGCGCTTCTATCCATTGATATGCTTGGTTACGTCCTAATTCTGAACAGCAGTTGATTACAGCAAAAATTAGTTCTAAGTTAGGGTTTTCTGGCTGATATTTGTCTCTGGCTAATTCAACACCAAGTTCGGCTGTAACTTCGTAAGGTTGATTAATTAATTTAATGATCGTATTAAGATCTATTTCAGTTAAAAAATCCTGACAAGCACGTAAAGCTTTAACTGCAAAATGATGTACAGGACGGCAGTTACTTTCTAATAATAACTGTAAAAGTGCTTGTGGATATTGCTGCCAAAGTTCGGGAAAAGCTTCTTCTCTTGCTTCTGGTTCTGCATCTCCTGGTTTATAGGAGTCTACACAACGCCACGCTTTAGAATTAGGTCTTAAAACATAGCGCGGGCTATTTTCGTAGAGTATATGATTAAAGGTTCGATAGCCAGCGAAAGCATCCCAATTATGAGTAAAGGAATTGCGGCTCCAGTCAGAGCGATTCCATGTATAAAATGTAGTTTGTTTAATTGGTTTAGCATCTCGATCTGAATATTGTAGTAAAATATTAACAGCTATATTGATATAATCTTGCTCTTGTTCTTCTCCTAGCTGCTTAAGTGTGCGCCATAAACGCCTGATGAAGTAATCGCGAGTTTTATTACTATAAGCAACTTGCGCTTGTTCGCCCTGAATTGCTGCTTTATACTCAGGGTTTTCAGAGCGATCGTATTGGCGAGTAATTGGGTTATAACTGGTATGGTTATACTTAGTTATATACCTACTATAATTTTCATCTTGTAAGATAAGAGAATAACCATTTTGGCGATACATCGCCCTTTCATTTTCAAATCTATAGGTAAGGATACTAAATACTTTTGCATCATGTCGATATTCTGCCATTTTAAAAATATGGCGGATATACTTAAAATAGTTCGGCTTAAAAGGTGCAGTTTTTAAAATTTCTATTAAAGCTGGACGGACATATTCATTATCAATTCGATAGATAGTATCAAGGACAGTAAAGTGTTGATAATTGCCGTTATCAAGATAGGTAAATAAAGCAGTTTTAAAATCCTCGGCAGAACCATCACGGGCTAATATTTTTAGCTGTTCTGGTAGCATTTCAATCATCTCAGATTGTAAGTCTGAGCGTGTCTGATTGTCGGATAATTTTAATATGGCTTCAAAGGTAATCCTGTTAACAAATTCAGGAGTAGAAGGGTTTTGATAGAGGCGAATCAGTGCAGGAATAGCACCTTTACCGCCACACCATCCTAAAGCCCAAGCTATACAATAATCTTGTAGTGCATCGCCAGTACCAATTAATTTGATTAATAATGGTGTTGCTTCACTGATTTTTAGTTCGCCAGCACGCCAAATTACTCTTGTTAAAGACCATTTGCTATCATTTGGGTTAGCTAGATGCTTCAAGATAGCTGAGGTGCGTGTTTGACTATTAGCTGGTTGGTTGGATGATTCAATTGGTAGAGGTGTACGGTTAGTGCTAGTTGCTGGTGCGGTGATATCTTGATAACCACTTTTAATTTTTGAGTTAACTAGCTTGTCAAATATTGGTTGCGCCTGTAGTAAAGGGACAGCTTCAACAGTTTTGGAACCTTCTTTTAAGTTACTACCACGTCGCCCGTAGCGAAAATTGACTAGGTAAGCATCTTTGTCTAGCTGACACAAATCAACTTCGTAGATTTTATCTGAAGTTCCTTCTTGATAAGAAAGTGTAGTTCTTTTTATTAGTTTCATATCTAAATTTTAAGTTTGATTAAGCAATATGTTAAAGAAATCTATTTTTTTTGCTGTTATTATAGCAATAGAAAATACTAAATATAAAAAAACTAAGTATGTGGGTAAAATTAAACGTTACTTGCGATCGCAGGGACTGGGGACTGGTGAAGGGTGACTAGGAAAACCACTATACGTTTATTTATGCCCACATACTTACAATTATTAAATGGAAAGCGCGATCGCACAAGAACTATTTATCAGTCTCGATCAGTGTAAAAACTGTTAAAACCCATTGTTTTAAATTAATGGGATTAGTTGCTATTGGGTAATGATAATTGATATCAAAACCCCTCCCGCAGATGGGGAGGGGAGAAAGCTTGATGTTTAATTAAGTTGAGAAGCTACTAAGATTGAACATAAAAATCTGTAGCTGAGATAGTAGGATTACCGATGAGGGTAGCAAACTGCGCCCCTGTTCCAAAACCTGTGGCAGCGCCATTTGGGTTGTAGAACAAGTTACCATTGGCAGAATTGTAAACAATATCGGCACTACTGGTGGCTGCGGCTGTATCAGTAGTGACGATCGCAAACTCGCTAGACAAACTAAACCCAGTCCCGACAGCGCTGCTGATGCTGGTGAAAGTAGTCTTGTCGAGTACGATTACGTCGATATTGTGGGTAAAGTCATTAATTAGATCAATTCCAACTGCGCTAGTAGCAAAAACAGTATTTGTATTGTAAACAAATTGATCTGCATCGCCACCACCTGTGAGGCTGTCATTACCTCCGCCACCCGCTAAAATATCGTTGCCACTTAGCCCAATTAAGGTATCATATCCTGCACCGCCAACAAGAGTATCGTTTGTGGAATATTCATCATACCCAGTCGTCCCAGTAATCTTGAAGCGTTCAATGTTGCTAAAGTTTACTTTGTCATAATCTCCATTATTGTAGGCTTCTAGATAACCACTACTGCCAGCCGAGTTACTGAAATTGGTGGAAATTCCTCCGTAGGAATAACTATTACCAGAAAAATCAACTACTAGCACGTCAGACCCCGCGCTACCATCAACTGTGTTGTCTCCTAAACCAAAGGAGATGGTGTCATCAAAGTCGGTAGCAACAATATCAAATTGTTCGATCGCACTGAAAGTAACTGTACCGTTACCTGTATCAATGCTGCCACTACTGGCACTGGCAAAATTAATTGCACTTGTTCTAGCGCTGGCATCCAGTAGTAATGTGTCTGTGCCTGTACCGCCGCTAACTGTATCAGTACCAGTACCAGCATCTAAGGTATCATCGCCAGCGCCGCCAGTGAGCGTGTCACTACCTGCTGCACCGTAGATTTCATCGTTTGCACCTGTTCCGGTAATCTTGAAGCGTTCAATGTTGCTAAAGTTTACTTCGTCGTCAGTGGAACCATTGTAAGCTTCGATCTCACCACTACTGCGATCGCCATTACTGAAACTGGTGTTAATTCCGCCGTAAGCATAACTATTACCGGAAAAATCAACTACCAGTAAGTCACTTCCTGCACCACCATCAACAGCATTTTCTCCTAATTTGAAGTTAATTGTGTCATTCAAGTCAGTGGCAATGATGCTAAATTGTTCAATTGCACTAAAGTTAACTGTGCCACTACCTGTATCAACAATGCCTGTAGCACTAGGAGTGAAATTAAGTGCTGTAGTTTTGGCGCTGTAATCGAGTAATAACGTATCTATACCTGTACCGCCACTAACTGTATCAGTACCAGTACCAGCATCTAAGGTATCATTGCCTGCACCGCCAGTGAGCGTGTCACTACCTGCTGCACCATAGATTTCATCGCTTACACCTGTTCCAGTAATCTTGAAGCGTTCAATGTTGCTAAAGTTTACTTGGTCATCAGTGGAACCATTGTAAGCTTCTAGAGAACCACTACTGCGATCGCCATTATTGAAACTGGTTTTAAGTCCGCCGTAAGCATAACTATTACCAGAAAAATCAACTACCAGCAGATCATTTCCGACACCACCATCAACAGCATTTTGTCCTAAGCCAAAGTTAATTGTGTCATCAAAATCACTAGCAATAATGTCAAAGTTTTCAATTGCACTAAAGTTAACTGTGCCGCTACCTGTATCTATTGTGCCTGTAGCGCTGGGGATAAAACTAATTGCAGTCGTTTTGGCACTGTAATCTAAAACTAAGGTGTCTATACCTGTACCACCGCTAACTGTATCAGCACCAGTACCAGCATCTAAGGTATCATTGCCTGCACCGCCATTGAGTGTGTCACTACCTGCTGCACCGTAAATTTCATCGCTGACACCTGTTCCGGTAATCTTAAAGCGTTCAATGTTACTGAAATCTACTCGATCGCTAACAGAATTGTTCAACGCTCTAATCTCACCACTGCTGCGATCGACATTATTAAAATCGGTGCTAATTCCGCCATAAGCATAAGTATTAGCCGAAAAATCCACTACCAGCAGGTCTGTTCCGACACCACCATCAACAGCATTTTGTCCTAAGCCGAAGTTGATCGTGTCATTCAAGTCAGTAGCAATGATGTCAAAGTTTTCGATCGCACTAAAGTTAACTGTGCCGCTACCTGTATCAATTATGCCTGTAGCGCTGGGAGTAAAACTAATTGCAGTCGTTTTGGCACTGTAATCTAAAACTAAGGTGTCTATACCTGTACCACCGCTAACTGTATCAGCACCACTACTAGCATCTAAGGTATCATTGCCTGCACCGCCATTGAGCGTGTCACTACCTGCTGCACCGTAAATTTCATCATTTACACCTGTTCCAGTAATCTTGAAGCGTTCAATGTTGCTGAAATCTACTCGATCAGAAACAGAATTATTTAATGCTCTAATCTCACCACTGCTGCGATCAACATTATTAAAATCGGTGCTAATTCCGCCATAGGCATAAGTATTAGCAGAAAAATCAACTACCAGTAAGTCACTTCCTGCACCGCCATCAACGGCATTTTGTCCTAAGCCGAAGTTAATTGTGTCAGCAAAATTACTAGCAGTAATGTCAAAGTTTTCAATCGCACTGAAAGTAACTGTACCGCTACCTGTATCAATTGTGCCACTGGTAGCAGGAGTAAAAGTAATTGCAGCAGTTTTAGCGCTGTAATCTAATACTAATGTGTCTGTACCAACACCTCCACTTACAGTATCAGTACCAGCGCCAGCATCTAAACTGTCATTACCATCGCCACCGACTAAGCTATCATTACCAGCACTAGCCTCTAAGGTATCATCGCCAGCACCACCACTAAGGGTGTCATTACCTGCTGCGCCGTAGATGTCATCATTGCGAGTAGTTCCGGTAATATTGAAACGTTCGATATTACTGAAATCTACTGAGTCATCAGTTGAACCATTGAATGCTCCCAGAGAACCACTACTGCGATCGCTATTATTAAAAGTTGTGGTAATTCCAGAATTAAATCCAGAATAAGTATTAGCGGAATAATCGACAATCAGCAGATCGGCACCAACTGCACCATCTACTATATTTCTCCCAGATGTAAACTTAATTGAATCGGCAAAGTTTGTGCCAGTAATGGTAAATTCTTCGATATTACTGTAAGTGGTTGTACCATTGCCTGTAATTGCACTACCACTGCTACTTTGCACAAAATTAATCAGGCTGGTTTTTGGCTGAAAGTTCAGGACTAATCTATCAACTCCAGTAGTACCATCTACAGTATTATTGCCACCACGAGCATCAAATTTATCATTTGCAGTGCCACCAATTAAAGTATCATTCAAGCTAGTGCCAATCACATCGAATGCTTCAATGTTACTGTAATTAATAGTGCCTACTCCGGTAGTCCCAAATGTACCACTTACTCCGCCAGTCAAATTAATTGCACTGGTTCCTGCCGAGTAATCAATGAATAGTTGATCTATTCCTGTGCCACCATCAACGGTATTATTGCCAGCATTAGGATCAAAGCTGTCATCTCCAGAACCGCCAATTAAGGTATCATCTTTTGCTGCGCCAGCTAGTTGATCGCTGCTAGCAGTTCCGGTAACTTTAAATCTTTCAATGTTACTAAAGTTTACCCGATCTGTAGTTGTACCATTGAATGCGGAAATAGTACCACGAGTGCGATCGCTATTTTCAAAATTGGTGCTGATTCCAGAATTAAATCCACCATAAGTATTAGCTGAATAATCAATATTTAGTAAATCAATTCCCCCAGCACCATTGACAGCATTTTGTCCTAAGCCAAAGTTAATTGTGTCATCAAAAGCACTAGCAGTAATGTCAAATTGTTCAATATTACTAAATGTGACAATACCGCTACCTGTATCAATACTGCCACTGCTAGCAGGCACAAAAGTAATTGCAGCAGTTTTAGCAGTGTAATCAAGTGCTAATGTATCTGTTCCCGTACCACCATTAATGGTGTCATTTCCAGTTGCACCATTTAAGTAATCATTGCCAGTATCACCATTTAAGGAATCATTGGCAGCACCAGCTTCTAAGGTATCATTGCCAGCACCGCCACTCAGCGTGTCAGCAAGTGCTGCACCATAAAGTTGATCGTTTCCAGAAGTTCCAATAATATTGAAGCGCTCAATATTGCTGAAGTCTACATTGGTGAGGTCAAAATTTGCTCCATTATAGGTTCTGATCTCACCACTACTGCGATCGCTGTTGCTAAAACTTGTGCTAATTCCTGAATAATAGCCGTTGGCAGGAGTAACATTTGAATAATCAATACTCAGTACATCAATACCAACTGCACCATCTACGATATTTCTGCCCGATGTAAACTTAATCGTATCGTTGAACTTAGTACCAGTAATAGTAAATTCTTCGATATTACTGTAAGTTGTTGTACCATTGCCTGTAATTGCACTACCACTGCTACTTTGGACAAAATTCAATGCTGTAGTTTTTGGTTGAAAATTCAGCACTAATCTATCAATTCCACCGTTACCATTTATGGTATTAGTGCCGCCATTTCCATCTAATGTATCATTACCAGTTCCCCCAATTAAGGTATCATTTAAGCCTGTGCCAATGATATGAAATTGTTCGATGTTGCTGTAATTAACACTGCCAACTCCATTAGTAGAAATTGTGCCACTTACACTTGCTGTAAAGTTAATTGCACTACTACCCGTGGCATAATTAACAAATAATGTGTCAACTCCAGCATTGCCATTTACAATATTATTGCCAGCACCAGCATCAAATCTGTCGTTTCCAATCCAGCCAGTTAAATTGTCATCTAATGCCGTTGCCGTAATATCAAATTCTTCAATATTACTAAAAGTAACTGACCCGACTGTATTACTAGAAATTGTGCCGTTATTACTACCAACAAAGTTAATTGCACTCGTACCAGCCGCATAATTAACGACTAATCGATCTGTATTTTCACCACCATCTACTTGATCGTTACCTGTACCTGCATCTAAAGTATCGTTGCCAAAACCGCCCACTAAAGTGTCATTCCAAGCAGCACCATAGAGATAATCACTGCCATTTGTTCCGGTGATATTGAAGCGTTCAATACTATTAAAGGTAACACTGCTAATTACATTAAAATTGCCGTCGTAGCCCAGAAAAAAACCACTACTGCGATCGTTACTAGAAAACCGCGTAGTTAGTGAATTGCCAATACCAGTCAAATTAAGCACTATCTGGTCAATTCCAGTGCCTCCGTTGACAACATCTTCCCCTAGCAATGGATAAAAAATATCGTCTCCACTGTTATTAGCACCTCCAGCAGGTAAGGTATCATTGCCATTTGTACCGACAAAGTTTGCTTGTTCAATCTGAACAAGTTGTCCATCTAATAAAATTGTCGCCCAGTCGTCTTCTGCCCTCAAACTTTCTAATTGTGCTTCATTTAGTGGTTCACCTCGTACTAAAGCCGAAAAAATTGCCCCTTCATCTCCTGGGGTTTCAATTTGATTAATCTGTGTATCAATATAGTGTCCGATTTCTTCTAGCAAAATGCTGCTTAATGTTTCAATATTTCCAGCATAAAATTGTAAAAACTCTTTTGCTAGATAAATTTTATTAGTAGTTTGACAGAATGCACCAAAGGCACTATTTATTTCTTTAGTTGAGCGAAGTTCAATTTCTGGTAACATTTGAAAGTTACCTTGCGTCCAATCTGTTGCTAAATCTTCGGCAATTTCTACAGCAAAGTTATTACCAAATGCTACAGTCATTTGATTAATAAAATTTGGTGATTTAGCAAATTTGTTCAGGATTTGATAGCTATTTTCTACTGCAGTTTGTAAGTGACTTAAAATACTTGACATAGCAATTATGTATCTTAATGGTTGATCGGCGATTGAGCAAGGCGAGTAATCAGGAAATTTCCTTGTTTAAGAAATTTATTAGTATTACACCTGATTTGCCACTAGATCTTTTTGCTTAAACAGAGGAATCAAGAACAAATACTTAACTACTCAATTAGGAATACTCCCCAACTAAAGTCATGATACAAACACTCCTGAAGGTTTATCGGAAGCTAGCTAATTGAAATCTGGTTTTTGTAACAATTCTTAATAATCTCTCTGTCATACAAGATTCTTGTGGTAAAAAATCAATAAACAGCAATCTCAGCACATAAAACGCCCAAACAGATGACAGAAAATTTAAATGCCTGTTAGTTGATCGGTTTTTCCTGATATGTTTAATCCTCATCCGGCTCCCAGACCCCCTTTATTATTAGCTTGCCTTCCCGCAGCGTGAAGGCTTAGGCAGGCTTTGTTCGGATAGCCCTAGGTTTAAACCTATGGGTCAAAAAGAAGTTATCACAACAGATGCGATATGAAAGATTATTTATTTTAACTAAGGTTGAGATTTAAAATAGCTTTAAAATCAAAGAAGATTTCTGTACTGGAAATAATGTCAGTAGATTTACTAGAAACCTGTATGAAACAAATTTTGGTAGTGGATGATTCGGCAACGATGCGACGAATGGTAATGGCATCGTTGCGTGAGTTAACCGAAGTAAGTTTTGATGAAGCGAGTAGTGGGTTAGAAGCGATTGAATATTTAGCAATGTCATCTATAGATTTGATGATTTTAGATTTAAATATGCCAGATATGCACGGTTTGGAGGTGCTGAAATTTGTGAGAGGACATGAAAAGTATCAAATGATCCCCATTATTGTATTGACAACTAGAGGGGATGAATCAAGCCGGGGAGCAGCGATCGCAGCAGGTGCTTCACGTTATTTAACAAAACCTTTTGAGCCAGGTCAACTGGCTGAACAGGCTAACAACTTATTGAACAATGGAGAAATTGAAGGTTGAATTTTGAGTAATTCAGGAAAAATAAATTTATTTGAAGTGTTAATTGTAATTAAAAAATAATTTTCCATTGATCAACAGAGCTAAATAAAGTAATGGGTAATTACTCATGTCTACGGACGTTAATAATGAAAGTTTTTTTGCCGAATTTGCCGATGATTACTTTGCTGAATGTGAAGAACATCTGACAATTCTTCGTCGGGATATTCTAGCTTTAGAAGCTTTTGTTAATTGTCCCCAGGTAGAGCGATCGCTACTAGAAGAACTGTTTCGTAGCTTTCATTCCCTCAAAGGAATGTCGGGGATGATTGGCGTAAAAGAAGCCGAGCAATTAGCCCATGAAATGGAAAGTTATCTGCGGGCATTACGTGAAAAGCAAGTTACTTTAAATCAAGCTGGAATGGATGCCTTAATTAAAGGCACAAAAATGCTGGAGCAGGTAATTACCGCCCGTCGTACCCAAGCGCCAACTCCTGATATTACGGACGTGGTAGCCCAGATTAATGCTGTTGTTCCTAATACTGAATCAGTAGAAAAATTAACCAAAGTTAATTCTGCCTCGGCTACAAAACCTTTGGCATCACTAAATTTGAAGCCAGAAGAAATCGCCCAATTAGTTGCTGCTTTACATCAAGGTAAAAAGGCTTGGCAATTTGAATTTGCTCCGGTAGCTGGTTTAGCAGAACGAGGGATAAATGTAAGTAAAATTCGGGAACGCTTACAACTATTAGGACAATTAATTCACGCAGCACCTCGTATTACCAGTACGGGAGGCATTCTGTTCGATTTCCTTTTAGCTAGTGATGCAGATGAAAGCATCTTTGCTGAGTGGAAAAATGACGGCGTTACCTATACTCATTACTCCCAAGAGTCGGATATAGAGACAGTTTTAAAAACCTATAATAGTAAAGAAGAAGCAATTCCCCCACCTCCTGTAGTTACCCCCCCGCCGACGGTTACTGCTGCACCCTCAAATGTAGTGCGCGTTGATTTAGCTCGTCTAGATGAATTAATGCAGATGGTTGGTGAGTTAGTAATTAGTAGAGCGCGTTTAGAAGATCATTTAAATAAGTTAGAAGCTAATGTTCCTGCAAAACAATTACGAACATTACGGGAAACTAACCTCGCTTTGGAACGACAATTGCGGGATTTACGTGAGGGTGTAATGCGGGTACGTTTAGTACCTATTAGTGAGATCTTTAGGCGGATGCAGTTTGTGGCGCGGGATGTTGCTAGAGAAAGTAATAAAAAGGTGACAGTAGAACTAAGGGGTCAGGAAACGGAAATTGATAAATTTGTAGTTGAGCGGATGATGGATCCGTTGCTGCATCTAGTCAGAAATGCCGTTAGTCACGGTTTAGAACCAGAAGCAGAGCGTATAGCGCACGGTAAGTCACCTGAAGGAAAGTTAGCGTTACGTGCGGCTACAGCAGGGGAAATTGTGGTGATTGAAATTGAGGATGATGGGCGAGGGGTTGATCTTGAGGGGATTTCATCTAAGGCTAGGAAATTAGGCTTAATTGATGCTGATGCCACAGTTGATCTGAATACAGCTTTAGATATTATTTGTTCTCCAGGTTTTTCTACCCGCGAACAAGCTGATTTAACCAGTGGGCGGGGTGTGGGAATGGCTGTGGTTAAAAATACTGTGCAGGAATTGGGGGGCTTGCTCACGTTAGAGTCAAAAGTGGGGGAAAGTACTCGTTTTAGTATTTACTTGCCTTTAACTTTAGCGATCGCAGATGCCTTAATTGTTAATGTTAGTAAACAAACTTTTGCAATACCTCAGTCTTCAGTCCGCGAAGTTTTAGAAATACATTCATCTAACATTACTATATTTGAAAACAACGAAATTATTACTTATAGAGGTACTGTTTTACCTCTGCTACGCCTGACAAGCTTGTTTAAATTACCAGAATCATCAAACAGCCGTTTTTATGTAATCGTGGTTGGTACTGGTTTAAGTGCAGTTGGCGTTGCTGTAGATCAGATTATTGCTCAACAAGAAATTGTTGTGCGCCCTCTTACTGATCCTTTAGTTAAAGTTATGGGCATTTCTGGAGCAACTGAATTAGGGGACGGACGGGTAGTATTAATTATAAATACTACTCAATTAACAATGACCAATTAACAATTAACAATTAACAATTAACAATAACCAATCACCAGTATTAATGTTACGTTTATTTTTAGCGACATATTTAAACAAATGTTAGATAACTTGAATGATTCTGAACCATTTATCCTCTTTGAACTTGCAGGCACAACTTATGCACTACGCAGTTCTTTTGTACAGCAAATGGAAATGATTGAACAAATCACCCCTGTCCCCAACGCTGCACCCTTTGTTGAAGGTGTGGTTTTTTCTCGTGGTCAAGTGATTCCTGCTGTAAATTTGCGTGTGCGCTTTGGGCTGGAAAAAATTCCCTATAATCCTCGTACCCGTTTGATCGTGATTCATGCAGGTAGCCGCACTGTGGGTGTAATTGCAGATACCGCCCGTGAATTTATATCTGTGCCAGTGAGTACTATTCAACCACCTCCAGAAGCAATTTCTGGGTTAAGTAGCAAATATTTGTCAGGAATTGCCACAATAGGCGATCGCTTGGTACTGATTTTAAATGCTGAAGAATTGCTTAATAGTGCAGAAATTGAGGAGTGATGAGTGAAAAATTCTCAGTCTTGATATTTTTGCGGATTTGCACCGTTAAATTTTATAATATTAAATTAGGTCGTAAGTTAAATCAATAAAAAATTGAGAGGAATAATTTTTTCAACAACTTGAATTAATTTAAATTGATAGCTTACGGCTAAATGGCAACAAAAAATTGCCTATTGTTGTTAACACTTTCCTATTTTAATTAAAAAGAGCCGGTGAAGAGTCAGAAGTAAGTATAAATTAATAGGAGAATAATTTTATGTCTGTTTTTTCAATTGCAATTTTATCTATAGTTGTTTTTTCGTTGGTGGCTGTAGTCCCAGCTTTACTAGCACGTAACTCTCAATTTAAAGCAGCACTTACCGAGGTTTATAACCAAATTTCTGAAGAACTTACTCGCTTGCGATCGCAAGGTGAACAAATAGTCGATCACACAGAGGAAATTGCCCAGAAAGCCTTGCAATTAACAGCAGGTCAGGAAGAGCATTTGCGATCGCTTGACAAAATTACCAACGGTACTAACCAAATGGTAACTTCTCTCAAAGAAACAGCAAGCCAAGCGGAATCGGTGGGAACCTCAACAGAACAGCTAGTTTCATCAGTCAACGAAATGGCAGCTTCGATTGAGCAAATTACTGGTAACACCGTAGAATTAGCCTCAGCTATTAATCAAACTGCTGCTTCAATCCAAGAAACTACTACTTCTATTCAAAGCGTCAACAATATTACTCAAGAAATGGCGACTTCTGCTACGGAAGTAACCAGTTCAATGACAGAAATGGCTGCTTCTGTCAAAAGCGTTAGTCGTGATAGTGATAACCTTGCCACATCAATTAGCGAAACAGCCGCCTCTGTTGAAGAAATGACTCGTTCAATTCAAGGCGTTACCAATAATACTGACGACTTAGCAAGTGCTGCGGAAGAAACCACTGCCTCAATCAATGAAATGGCAGCTTCAATTGAGGAAGTTTCTGTTACAACTGAAAAACTAGCTGCCACAGTGGAAGAAGTTGCCACAGCTATAGAAGAAACATCCCGTTCAATTCAAGGCGTAGCACAAAACGCTGAACGCATTACTGATGCTGCTTCCGGTTCCGCTACCAGTGCAGAACAACTAGATCGCTCAATTCGTGCAGTCAGTAATTTAACTAGACAAGCTGATGAAATTACTCGCAAAGTAGCCCGCGATGCAGAAATAGGTGGTGTCACCGTTCAAAAATCCATTCAAGGATTTGTCCGTGTGCGAGAATCAATGGCGCAATCAACACAAGTTGTGCGCGAAATGGGCAAACGTACGAATGAAATTAGTAGCATTGTCGATACAATTAACTTAATTGCGGAGCGCACAAATTTACTATCTTTAAATGCCTCAATAGAAGCTGCTCGTGCAGGGGAAGCAGGACGTGGCTTTGCTGTTGTCGCTGAAGAAATTCGCAATTTAGCGGATCGTGCAGCCCAAGCAACCACCGATATTGGCACAATTATTAAAGCTTTGCAAGGAGTAGTACAAGAAGCTGTCAGTTCATCTAACGAAGGGTTAAAGGTAGCTGATGAAAGCAATCGCCTTGCTGAAGAAGGCGCGATTGGATTAAAAACAATTTTGTCAGGAATTGAACAAACAAAACAACTGGTTAGTGAAATTAGCCGCGCTACCGAAGAACAAATTTCGGCTGGACAAAATGTAGTTAATACGATTAAAACGACATCTGGACAAGCGAAAGAAGTAGCACGTGCCACAGTTGAACAAGCTAAAGCAATTAGTGCGATCGCGCAAGCAACTGGACAAATGCGAAAAATTACCCAGCAAGTAAATCAGGCAATGAATGAACAATCGCGGGCTGCCCGTGACGTAATCAAAGCTGCCCAAAATACTACTAATCTTGCTGGACAAGTGCGTAAAGCAATGGTGGAACAAACCAACGGCACTAATCAAATCATGCAAGTAGTAGAAGCAATGCGTAAAGGCTCGGCAACTACTGCTCGTGCTGTATCTGAACAAGCAACAGCAAGTGAGCAAATTTCTAAAGAAGGAGAACGTTTAGCACGTTTAATTGCCAATATTAGCAAGGCAATGAGCGAACAAGCAACTGCGGCTACTCAAATCACAACAGCAGTAGAAAGTATGAGCCGTCAATCAAATCAAGTTGCTAAAGGAATGAGCGAACAAAATCTGGCGATTAGAGAGATTAATCCAGCTATACAAAATATTGCTAAACAAATGGCAACAATCACGCGCTCTAATCGGGAAAACTCTACAGTTTGTGAACATATCCTAAATTCACTCACAGAAATTCGCAGTCTAACTGAAGCTAACATAAATGTAATCCAAGAAAACCAGCACATCACTACTGATTTAGTAGAACAAGCGAAAAATCTCACTACAACTATGGAGACAATTAACAATTATCAATTATCAATTAACAATGACTAATGACCAATTAACAATTAACTATGATCAGGTAAAACCATGTCCTCATCCAATGCTGCCATCAGTATCTTTACAACTGACAATCAACTGATAGTGCGTTCGTGGGATGATTGGTTGTCAAAGGCTACAGGTGTGAATGCGGATGAAGCTTGTGGCAAAAAATTAACTGTACTTGTCCCCGATTTAGAGGCACGAGGCTTACTTAAATTGTTCCAGCAAGTACTCACTAAAGGAACAATTGAAACTATTGCTCCTACAGTTGATCGTTATTTAATTCCTTGTCCGCCGTTGACACCTTCCCAGTATTTTGAACGAATGCAACAACGGGTAACAATTTCACCGTTGCAATCAAGCGATCGCATTATTGGTACGATTGTCACAATTGAAGATGTCACCGCTAAACTAAATCGTGAATGTGAGTTAGCACAACAACTCTCAAGTCATGATGAAAATACTCGCATCCATGCTGTTGAATTGTTAACAACAGAAGAATCCCCAGAATCTCAGCCCAGCATAGTAACAGCAATGGCTGATGAAAACTGGCGGGTAAGGCAGAAAGTTGTTGATGGCTTGGCGCTACGAGGCGGTGAAGACACAGCCGCTATGCTGCTAAGGACTTTAAGGGAGCAGCATCAAGATTTAGGTGTATTAAACAGTGTCCTACAAGTAATGGCACTGAGTAATACAGATACAATTCCAGCTTTAATTGAATGTTTAAATGATCCTGATGAAGATTTGCGGATTTATGCAGCATTAACATTAGGAGAACAGCAAGATGTACGGGCAATCCCAGCTTTAATTAAAGCTTTAGAAGACCCGAATGCCAATGTCCGCTATCATGCTATTGATGCCTTAAGCCAATTAAGAGCCGAAGAAGCTGTAGATGCCTTAACAGCCTTGGCAGAATCGCGGAATTTCTTTCTATCATTTCCGGCAATTGATGCTTTAAGGCGGATTGGTAATCCTACTATTGCCCCCAGGTTAGTTCCTTTACTGGCAGATCAAGTATTGAGAGAACCAGCCGCGATCACGTTAGGAGAATTGGGGAATGAAGAGGTAGTTGCCCCCTTAGTAGAACTTTTAAATACAGGGACAGCACCAGCGCGAGTAATTATAAAAGCGATCGCTAACCTCTACTACCGCTATGAAAAAGTTTATGGCGAAGGTAATCAGATTATTGATTTATTCAAGCACTCGATTACTCAGCAAGGTACGGATAACTTGCTTGCTACAGTTCGCCAAGTCAAGCACAATGAATTTCGCTCGTTTGTACTAATTCTCAGTTGGTTAGATGGCGAAGCTGTAGAAACAGCGATGACGCAGCTATTAAATTATCCCGCCGCCCGTGATTTAGCTAAAGTTGCTCTTGTCAGATACGGTAAACGAGTTACTAAGTTATTAATCACACAACTAGCAGCCGAGGATTTGGCAACCCGTGAAGCTGCTATTGTTACATTGGGAAGGATTGGTGATCCTAGCGCTGTGCCAGCTTTAATGGAAATTTTAACTACAATTCCAGAGTTAGTAATTCCCACCGCCGGAGCATTAGCACAAATTGGCGATCGCCGTGCCTTTGAAGCATTACTAAGTTTAATTGGTCATCAAGATGCTGGAGTACGTCAGGCTGCCATTTCTGCCTTGGATTCTCTGGGGCATCCAGATATGGCGGGGCGGATGGTTCCACTATTAAGTGATCCTGATCCTTTAGTGCGGGAATCAGCCGTAAAAATTGCGGGATATTTTGCTTATCCTGAGTGTGAACAGTTACTATTTGCAGCTTGCTCTGATCCTACAGAGATTGTCCGCACTGCGGCAATAGAACACATTGCTTTTTTGGAAAACGAAAGTGTTCTAACAACTATTGCTCATGCCTTATATCACGAAGCCCCAAAAGTGCGGGCAGTAGCTGCTAAAGCCTTAGAACATTTAGATAGTAATCGTGCTTTTCCATTGTTACTTAGTGCTTTAAAAGATCGAGAGCCTTGGGTGCGATATTATGCTGCCCGTTCAATTGGCAGACATGGCTATGTTGAAGCAATAGACGCTTTAGCACAATTAGCCCAAAGTGATGAAGCCAACCATGTGCGATCCTCCGCGATCTCTGCGCTAGGGCGCATTGGCACTGAGCGTTCTGTAGCTGTTCTTGCACCTTTAGCTTTAGTTAGTGATAGCGAGGGAGATATCGCTGCTTGTGCGATCGCCGCTTTGGGAATGATTAAGCATCCAGACGCTTTACCAACATTGTTAGCTGTAGCGCGTAATGGTGAGACTTTTAGCCGTCTAGCTGCAATTCGTGCTTTGGGTGAATGTAATGGCATTGGTGTGGCAGAAGCATTACAACGTATTGCAGAATTAAATCCCCAAGCTGTGATTGTGCAAACAGCAATTGAGGCGCTGGCACGTTTGGCAAATACAGAACGCAACAGTACTTCACAGCCCAGCAGAGCGATCGCCGCCTTAATCGATCTAACAGCAGAACCAACCAGGCGAGAAGCTTGTGTTACTGCATTAGCTAAACTCGGTGAACCACAAATTGAAGCAATTGCTACTGGGTTAACTCATCCCCTTAGTGGTGTCCGCCGTGCTGTAGTAGATGCACTTACGCGCTTAAAGCATCCCCAAGCATCAGCATTTTTAGAGACCGCTTTAGAAGATAGCGATGGTATAGTGCGTTTAGCAGCCGTCACTGCTTTGGGATATTTAGGTAATCGCAGTGCAGAACGTAAACTGGTGATTTTAGCGCGTACAGATCCCGATCCCGCAGTCCGTCGCGCTGCCCAAAAAGTATTACAAATGTAAATCTTGCCTGAAGTTGTATCTCAGGTTACTGGTTAATTATTCAAATTTGTTAGATCCTGAATAATAGAATACTCAATTTCAAGAATCACATCACGGTAGCAAAAAGCCTCTTTTTCAAGCTTTAGATTCTATTGGTGATGAACTTCATTCTTTATTATTAAAACTTTATCTGCTACGACAATGCAATCTAGCCCTGAAAATTTAACTTTGGCTGACAGTACGTTTATGTTGTTACGTGATTTAATTCACGAACACATAGGAGTGAGTTATGAAAGCGACAAACGCGAGTTGTTGGCGGATAAACTTTTGCCGCGAGTGATTGAACGAGGTTTTAGCTCGTATTTAGACTACTACTACTTGCTGAAATATGATGATACAGCAGATACCGAGTGGAAGTATTTAATTGATGCCCTTTCAGTCCAAGAAACTTTTTTTTGGCGAGAATTTGATCAAATAAACGCTTTAGTTGAGGCGATCGCACCTCAACATTTAGCTAATTCTCCCTACAAACCATTGCGGATTTGGAGTGCTGCTTGTGCTACAGGCGAGGAACCTTTGACGATCGCAATGGCATTAAATGAAGCAGGTTGGTTTCAAAAAATGGCGATTGAAATTTATGCTAGTGATGCCAGCCATAGTGCGATCGCCAAAGCGGAAGAAGGTTTATATCGCGATCGTGCCTTCCGTAGTCTCTCACCTGCCTTAAAAGCTAAATATTTCCAAGATGAAGCAGGATTAGCGCGGATATCCCCAGAAATTCACAATCGCATCAAGTGGAGTTGTGCAAATTTAGTTTCAAAAACCGATTTGCAAAGTTTTCCACCTATGTCAGTAATCTTTTGTCGCAATGTCTTTATCTATTTTTCAGAACCAGCAATTCGCAAAACTCTCGAATTGTTTGTCCCAAAACTACTAACACCAGGTTATTTATTTGTCGGTGCATCTGAATCACTATTAAAACTTACTAACGCACTAGAATTACAAGAAATTGCTGGTGCATTTGTTTACGTTAAAAACTAGCCACTAATAGCTATAAATCAGCTATTACATCCAATAATTAAGTTTATATTTGGGATTACATCTGCGTTTATCTGCGGTTAATTCTCTTTCTCAAAAACATAGAATTCTTGCCGCAAGTAAAATATCCCCCTAAATGCTAATAGCAAAAATTATACAAAGAAAAACTTATGGATAAATTATTACGAGTATTAATAGTAGACGACTCTGCATACGTGCGTAAAGTTGTCAAGCAAATGTTATCACGTAGCCCATTTATAGAAGTAATAGGGGCTGCCCATGATGGTGAAGAAGCATTAGAAATGGTGGAAGAACTCAAACCAGACGTAGTGACATTAGACTTAATTATGCCCCACATGGACGGAGTAGAGTTTCTCCGTCGCCAGATGGCAATAAATCCAGTCCCCGTAATAGTTGTGAGCATTGCCAGCGAGAGTGGTGAAATGGCACTAGCCGCCCTTGACGCAGGTGCAGTTGATTTTGTGCAAAAGCCAACAGCTTTAGCAACGGAAAAGATTTTTGAGATCAGTGAAGAATTAATCGAAAAAGTCAAATCTGCTGCTCAGGTACCCCTTAAACGTTTGCTTGCGCCCCAATTAACTAATAACAAAGCAATAGCAGTTGCCACAAAACCTCAGTCAGGAACACTAGATATTATCGTAATTGGGATATCAACAGGCGGCCCTCAAGCCCTCGCCTTCTTAATTCCTCAGCTACCTGCCGAAATGCCCGTGCCGATCGCAATGGTATTACATATGCCAGTAGGTTATACAGAAATGTATGCCCGCCGATTAAATGAGCAATCAAACATAGAAGTAATTGAGGCTTATGAAGGCGCTATTGTCAAACCAGGAGTAGCATTACTAGCTGCTGCTGGACGACACTTAAGCTTTCGCCGTCAACCTGATGGTACAGTAGTCGCCCACTTAGATGCTCGTCCCATAGATACCCTGCATCGTCCCGCAGTCGATGTTTTATTTCAATCAGCCGCAGAAGTGTATAGCGATCGCGTTTTGGGAATAGTAATGACAGGGATGGGTTCCGATGGCAAACAAGGCGCAGCTTGGATTAAATCTCATGGAGGAAAGATTATTACCGAAGCCGAAGAAACTTGTGTTGTTTACGGGATGCCTCGTTCAGTTGTTGAAGCAGGGTTGAGCGATCGCAGCGTACCACTAACCCAGATGGCACAAGCAATTTTAGAGGAAATCTGATGGCAAAAATTTTAATTGTTGATGATTCTAGTATGTCGCGGCGAATGCTCCGCAACATACTAGAAAAAGCTGGACATCAAGTGATTGAAGCCAAAGACGGAATTTCTGGCATAGAAGCTTATTTTCTCGATCACCCCGATTTGGTCTTACTCGACTTAGTGATGGAAGGGATGTATGGACTAGATGTACTAGAAAAATTACGTCAACTAGACAGCAGTGTACAAGTAATTATAGCCAGCGCCGATATTCAAACATCGACACTCGAAACTGCCCAAACAGCAGGAGCAAAAGCGTTTGTGAATAAGCCGTTTGCATCTGTCAAGGTTTTGGAAGTTGTCAATACAGTTCTAAAAGGATCTGAAATATGATAATTACAGCACAACATCGAGATGCGTTAATAGAATTAATTAACATCTCTTTTGCCCGTACTGCGGCATCATTATCAGAATTAACAGGCGATCACGTAGTTCTACAACAACCGGATGTCTATATTCATCCTATTAGTACATTAAATACTATACTGGCAAATTTTTTACCAGGTGATCTTGCCACCGTACAGCAAGTTTTTACTGGATCTATTTCCGGTAATGCGATGTTGCTATTGAACTACGAAGGCGCTGTAGAACTGACAGAATTATTTGTTCCAACTGTTGGTAACCATAATCATAGTTTAGACAGTTCAGCTTGTGAAGTATTAACCGAAATTGGTAATATATTGTTAAATGCCTGTTTAGGAATGTTTGGCAACCTGCTCAACATTCCAGTTTGTTTTTCTGCGCCACGTTTACATCTCGATGCTTTAGATCAACTAATCAATACCATCGCAGGCGAAGAAGATTTATCTTATTCTCTAGTCGTATCCACCACCTTTAGCCTGCGGGATAAATCTGTAACTGGCTATTTGATGTTGCTATTAGGTTTAGATTCCCTAGAATGCTTAGTTCAGGCTGTAGAAGTTTGGGCAGAGTTACCTATTTCTGAAAGTACCAGCAATTCTGAAATTGAAATTGCTGCCAATTAACTCACTTTGGTAAACCCAATTATGTTAATAACCGAGCAACAACAAGATGCTTTGACAGAATTTATTAATATTGCTTTTGCACGTACTGCCTCATCTTTATCAGATTTAGTTGGCGAGCGTGTAATACTAGAAGTTCCTAAAGTATCTGTACATCCTCTGACCGGATTAGCTAACGAATTTTCTAATTTTTTCCCAGGAGAAGTTGCTACCATCCATCAGATTTTTACAGGTTCAGTCTCAGGTGATGCACTGTTACTATTAGATTATCAAAGCGCGGCTCAACTAACAAATTTGTTAACAGCTAATCAGGAAGAGGAAACAGCTAACCTAGACATCACAGCTTCTGAAGTATTGCTAGAAGTAGGAAATATTTTATTAAACGCTTGTCTAGGAATGTTTGGTAATTTACTAGAAATGCAAGTTTCTTTTGCCGTACCACGTTTACATTTAGAGGTACTCTATGGGCTACTAAATTCTCTAGTAATCGGAAATCAAGGCTTACGCTATGGGTTAGTGATTGGCACAGCATTTAAGCTAGAACATAGCCCTGTAAGCGGTTATTTGGTGATTGTACTAGGCGTTGGTTCTCTCAATTGCTTAATTCGAGCAATTAATACCTGGGCAGATATTGAAATATAAAGTAATAAATTATAATTACATTATGAGCGAACTAAATCATAATATAGCACTGAATAACGCCCTGGTTAAGTGGTGGAATGAACTAGCATGGCAAGGAATTTTTACAACAGATGCTAACTTAAATATTTATAGCTGGAATCATTGGCTAGAAATGCGTACTGGATACAGTGCTAGGGAAATGATTGGGCGAAATTTACTAGAAGTTTATCCAGAATTAGTTGCACGTAGATTAGATCGTTTTTACGATCAAGCCTTAAATGGACAAGTAGCAATTTTGTCCCAATCTTTACATGGGTATTTACTTGCAACGCCCCCAAATTCTAGCTATAGCACTTTAACAAATATGTTGCAGAGTGCTAGAATTGCACCTTTAATAGAGGATCACCAAGTAATCGGTACACTGACAATTATTGAAGACGTCACTGAAAAAGTGATGCGCGAAGCCGAGTTACAACACCAAATTGAGTCAATAGAAAGAGCAGAATTAACTTGGCGATCGACTCATGCGCGTCTGCAACATTTACTAACATCTAGTCCAGCAGTTATTTATACTTGTCAACCTCATGGCGATTATTGTACTACTTTTGTAAGTAACAACGTCATGGCTCAACTTGGTTATCCTGCTCAACACTTCCTGCAAAAACCCAAGTTTTCCGATAGTTATATTCACTCAGCAGATGTACCCCACCTTTTGGCTGAGTTACCTTATTTATTTGTACAAGGTCATCATTTACTGGAATACCGCTTTTTGCACGAAGATGGTAGCTATCGGTGGATACGCGATGAAATGAAATTGGTGCGTAACCCAGATGGTAGTGTGCAGGAAATTGTTGGTGCTTGGTATGATATTACGGAATCTAAAAATACACAAGCACAATTACAAGAGCAAGCTGCATTACTGAATATTATTACAGATGCTATTGTCGTCCAAGATTTAAAGAAAGAAATTCTATTTTGCAATAAAGCTGCTGAACAGTTATATGGTTGGAAAGCAGAGGAAGCTATTGGAAAAAATTCCAATCAACTTTTATATAAAAAAGTCATAGATCAAGTAGAAAATGCTAACCAAACTGTACTTGAAGAAGGCGAGTGGCAGGGTGAATTGTATTTATCTGCGAAAGACGGTAGAGAAATAATTGTTGACAGTAATTGGACGCTTGTACGGGATGAAAGAGGCAACCCTAAATCTATACTTACTGTTAATACTGATATTACCGAAAAAAAACAACTACAAACTCAGTTTCTCCGCACTCAACGGATGGAAAGTTTAGGTACTTTGGCTGGGGGTATTGCCCACGATTTAAATAATGTACTGACACCTATTTTAATGTCAGTACAATTATTGCAACTGAAGCTTGAAGATGAACAGAGTCAAGAGTGGTTAGATATTCTAGAAGCTAATGTTAAACGTGGGGCAGCGCTAGTTAAACAAGTGTTATCTTTTGCTAGAGGTTGTGAAGGCGATCGCAAACTTATACAAGTTCGACACTTAATTTCTGAAATTAAACAAATTGTCAGAGAAACATTCCCCAAATATATCGAATTACACACTGATATTATCTCAGATTTGTGGAGTGTTTCTGGAGATGCTACACAATTACACCAAGTATTAGTAAATCTTTGTGTAAATGCTCGTGATGCCATGCCTAATGGTGGAAAATTGAGTATTGGCGCTCACAATGTTTATCTAGATGAAAATTATACTCGGATGAATATTGAAGCTAAAGTTGGTCACTATATTGCTATTACTATATCGGATACCGGAATTGGCATCAAAAATGAAGTATTAGATCGGATTTTTGAACCATTTTTTACCACAAAAGAACTTGGTCAAGGAACTGGCTTAGGTTTGTCAACAGTTATTGGAATTATTAAAAGTCATGGTGGTTTTATAAAGGTATCTAGTAAAGTAGGGGAAGGTACTGAATTTAAGGTATATTTACCAGCAGTTCAGGAAAATGTTATTGAGCATTTAGAAAATTTACAACTACCTCAAGGAAACGGAGAATTAATTCTAGTAGTTGATGACGAAGCGCCAATTCGTGAAATCACAGAAATAGCTTTGCAAAAGTATTCTTATCGAGTATTAACTGCCAGTGATGGCATTGAAGCTTTAGCTTTGTATGCACAACACAAAGATGAGATTAGTTTAGTATTAATTGATATGATGATGCCATACATGGATGGCTTAACTACTATCCGAACTTTAAAAAAAATTAATCCTAATGTAAAAATCATTGCTGTAAGTGGGCTAATTTCTCAATTCAAAATAGAAGATTTTGAAAGTATTAATGTTAAAACATTTTTATCTAAGCCTTACATCGCTAATGAGTTATTAACTACATTGTATGAAGTATTGAATGTTTAATTTTTATTTCAATCAACTGTGCTGCTCATCCCAGATAGAAGAGAGCTAAATTACACCATTAACTAGCCACTTGTGCTTTAATAACAAAATTAGCTTTTGAAGAACATCACCAGCATTTTATTAGCTATATAGCTTGCTCAAAATTATCTAAATTCTCAAACTATGCCACAACCTTATCTTCCCCAAAACGAACCCAATCCAGATAAGCGCAATAATGACTTGAGCCATCAGCAACAGGCTTATGAGTATGATTATGAGTATCTAGCACCTTTGATATTACTGAAAAAAATACCCGCATTCGAGAATTTTTCTGCTCAATATATTGCGGAACGGGTAGTAGCAACCTCTGAACTGGTTCCAAATATGCTAGCAGCAAAAGCTAAATCTTTTCTAGATCCTTTAGATGATCTTCAGGACTATGAAGATTTATTTACGCTGTTGCCGTTGCCTGAAGTCGCAAAAGTTTATCAAACAAATAATTCCTTCGCAGAACAACGTCTCTCTGGAGCAAATCCATTCGTGATTCGCTTACTGGGAGAAACTGACCCTCGATCGCAAGTCTTAGAGCAGATTCCTAGTTTTAAAGACGACTTTGAACCATTGTTCGATGTCCGCAAAGAATTAGCGGCTGGGAACATCTATATTACTGACTATACAGGCACTGATAAATATTATCGTGGCCCTTCTTTGGTTCAGGGTGGTACTCATGAAAAAGGTCGGAAATATTTACCAAAACCACTAGCTTTCTTTTGGTGGAAGCGCACTGGGATCAGCGATCGCGGAAAGCTGGTGCCGATCGCTATCCAACTAGATGCCAGCACGAATAGCAAGGTCTATACTCCGACAAATAGCAAGGTCTATACTCCGTTTGAGGAGAATCCACTCGATTGGCTATTTGCAAAACTTTGCGTTCAAATAGCCGATGGAAATCACCATGAGATGAGTTCCCACTTATGTCGAACACATTTTGTGATGGAACCGATCGCAATTGGAACTGCTCACCAATTGGCTGAAAATCATCCTCTCAGCCTTCTACTCAGACCCCATTTCCTATTCATGTTAACCAATAATCATCTTGGGCAGCAACGGTTGATTAATCCAGGTGGTGCTGTTGATGAGTTGCTGGCTGGTACTTTAGCAGAGTCACTGGAGCTAGTTAAAGATGCTTATGAAGGATGGGATATAAAGGAATTTGCCTTTCCAACGGAGATCGAAAATCGGGGAATGGATAATACGGATCGACTACCTCACTATCCTTACCGAGATGATGGGATGCTTGTTTGGAAAGCTATTCACACTTTTGTATCTGACTATCTTAATCATTTTTACCCAACTCCTGAAGACATCACTGGAGACACTGAATTGCAAGCATGGGCTAAAGAATTGTCCGATCAATCTGCTCAAACTAATGGTGGCAAAGTCAAGGGAATGCCGACAAGTTTTACTACTGTTCAAGAACTGATTGAAATCGTTACTACAATCATCTTTATCTGTGGACCGCAGCATTCAGCAGTAAACTACGCTCAGTATGAATATATGACTTTTGCCGCTAATATGCCCTTAGCAGCTTACCGTGATATTCCTAAGCAAAGTCACAAGCCTCAAGACCAAACTCCAGCAACCCCACCTGTAGCAGAGCAAACTATAGCAGAGCAAACTACAGCAGGCCAAAATACAAGAGTGGAAATTATAGCAGACAAAGCTACAGTAGACAAAGCTACAGTAGTGCAAAAGACAGCAGTGAAAACTACAACAGTAGAAATTCCAGAAGAACAAATTACAGAAGAACAAATTCTTAAGTTGCTGCCTCCCTACAAGAGAACCGCTGATCAACTGCAAAGTCTCTTTATTTTGTCAGCCTATCGGTATGACCGATTGGGCTACTATGAAAAAGCCTTTCAAGAACTTTATAAAGAGAAATTTGAGGATGTTTTTAAAGATGACAATAATCAAGCAATTCTTGCTATCGTAAGGCAGTTCCAGCAAAATCTGAATATGGTAGAACAAGAGATTGATGCCAATAATCAAAAGCGAATAGTCCCCTATCCTTACCTAAAACCTTCTCTAATACTCAACAGTATTAGCATTTAGTGCGATCGCAGATCTTGTGGGCTACGTTAAGTAGATGGGCGGAAATTAACGCAACTAAAGTCAGCTTGTTTGATTCGTTTTTTTATCAGTTGCTATTTATTTTTATCGCTAGTTCGGTTGCGTTTCCAACGCAACCCCTTTTTTTAGTATCCGTCGGATACGATCTAGACTCAGTTTTACGCTCATTTGCTAGTTTTTGAGCTCACTGCTGGCTATTGTAAGTGGGTGGTTCTTGTTCTAACTCTTGTTGTTCTATTATTTCAGAGCCTATTAGTAAAATTCCATAAAAGGTCGATAGCCAAACAACAAGTTGAGCTAACCTGATAAACACATCCATCTGCTACTGAGGTTAACAAAACTGTGGAGCAACATGAGCAACTGACAATAGCAGAGTATCAAGCAACAGCAGAATCTTTCCGCGCAGGTACTTGGGATCATGACGTTTCTCAAAATCGTGATGCTTTGGTTGCTGCTATGCCAAGAAATCCCGGTAAGATTTTGGATATTGGTTGTGGCCCTGGACGAGATTTAGTTGCTTTCAAAAGTCAGGGGCATACAGTTATCGGTTTGGATGCTACGCCCGCATTTGTAGAAATGGCGCAACACTTATCAGGATGTGAGGTATGGCAGCAGTCGTTTCTGCAATTGAACCTCCCACCAGAAACGTTTGATGGTATTTTTGCTAATGCCTCGCTAATTCATGTTCCTCGTGGGGAGATGGTGAGGGTGTTGCAAGATTTGAGGGTTGCGCTTGTTACTAATGGCGCACTGATTATGTCTATGGTACGTGGAAACAACGAAGGTTATAGCGCCCGTTCAACAGGCTATCGTTATGTTGCTGCTTGGGAATATGAAACTTTAGCCCCCTGTGTAGAACAAGCTGGCTTTGAAATTATCAATCACTACTATCGCCCACCTGGTTTACCTTGTGAAGTGCAATCTTGGCTGGTTATATTAGCTCGTAACACTAAAACTTGATTATACGTCTCCGCTCATGGGAATGTAGAGACGTTGTATACAACGTCTCTACATGGATTCTAGGTAACGCGTAGAGTCTATTAATTAGCTATTTAGGAACCAAAAAATGACAAATGAACCTTATATTTTTCTAGCTGGTGCTAGTCGCGGAGTTGGTCAGCAAATTGCATTTCGCCTGATGGAACAAAAGCGCCGAGTGAAAGCACTACTAAGGACAGAAACAACTCGCGCAGATTTAGAAGCGATGGGGATTAAAGCAGTGATGGGTGATGCCTTGAATGTTGCAGATGTAGAACAAGCAATGCTAGGGGATGAACCTATTGATACAGTAATTACCACAATTGGTGGCTTACCGCAAGATGGTAAAAGATCTGATTATTTGGGTAATAAGAATTTAATTGATGCTGCTGTCAAAGCTAATGTTAAAAAGTTTATCTTAATTACATCAATTGGTACTGGTAACAGTGCGAATGCTATTCCACCACAAGCTATGCAAGCACTAGCACCAGTTTTAGCAGAGAAAGACCAAGCAGAAAAACATTTAATTGCTAGTGGTCTTACCTATACTATTATTCGCCCAGGTGGATTAAAATCTGAACCTGCAACGGGTAATGGCATTTTGACAGAAGATCCGAATGTTGCAGGGACTATTCACCGTGCGGATGTGGCACATTTAGTCTGTGAGTGTATAGATTCAGAAAAGGCAAATAATAAAACACTATCAGCGATAGACCGCAATATGATGTATGGCCAACCAGATTTTGAAGTATTTAGCTTAACGTAAAAGGGTTTTATCCAACCTAGCTGCATAGCTAAATCAAGCGTAAAACGCGCGATCGCAACTCATAGTAAGTCTGGCTAATTAGTTACGATATAGGTAGGGGTGGGTTGATGAATATTCTGGCTCGGAAGTAAGGGCAGGTTTATAAGTATTGTTGATCTGAATATTAAGGTGTTCTGTCAACCCGCCCCTACAGACATATTGGTTTTTATCGTAAGCGAAAAGAGCGAAAATAATATTAAACATAAAATTTTATGGCTGCACTTACTTTAAATTTAGATCCAATTATTCAACTTACTTCCGCGCAATTTTATCAACTGTGTCAAGCTAACCCTGATTTAAAATTGGAACGTAATGCCAATGGAGAATTAATTGTTATGCCGCCGACAGGGGGAGAAACGGGAAAACGCAACTCTAATATTAATGCTCAACTTTGGTTGTGGAATCAACAAACTCAACTAGGTGAAGTTTTTGACTCGTCAACTGGGTTTACTTTGCCTAATAAAGCAGACCGTTCTCCTGATGCAGCTTGGGTAGAAAAATCTCGCTGGGATGCTTTAAATGCTGAAGAAAGAGAAAAATTTATTCCCCTATGTCCTGATTTTGTAATTGAATTACTTTCCCCTAACGATAGTCTGAAAAAAACTCAAGATAAAATGCTTGAACATATCCAGAATGGATGTCGTATGGGTGTATTAATTAACCGTAAAAATCAGCAAGTAGAAATTTATCGCCCAGGCAAAGAAAGGGAAGTTTTAAACAATTCTAGTAGTATTTCCGGTGAGGATGTCTTGCCTGGGTTTGTCCTAAATATGCAAGGGATTTGGTAATCAAAATATTGTTGTATACAACGTCTCTAGGATTTGAATGGTTTTATCAAACCTAGCTGCATAGCTAAGTCAAGGGTGAAACGCGCGATCGCAAATAGTAAGATACTCTCTATTCCCAAGATGCCGAATGACCACACGGCATCTGGAAATTTTAATCCTACATCTACCTGTGCTAACCCTCGCACTAGCCCAAACGCTAAGACTGCACCATCATTAAGATGAGAGTTAGTGTCTGAGCGAATTATATAACGGTAGGTAATGCCGAACAGACAACCGCTTAGAGTTGCGATCGCACCACTCACCAACAAATTAACATCAGCCTTGATCTGTAAACCTACAAGCGCCTCAAAAACCTCTGCTAACACTAAACTATTAGCTAGAGTTGCTACAGCATAAACCAAGCCAACAACAATACCAGCTAAAACGCCTGCTTTGATAGATTCTAGTCTTTCGGTGGGATTAAATTGGGAAGACCCGTTCACTATTATCTCTCGTATCTATAGCCTGATTGTTACCGAAAATATTATTACTCAGTTTTGATCATATAATCCTGAAATCGCTTCTTAGCAAATGCGAGATATACACCTCAAATTGAATTATTATAGGCGCTGGAGCTATTTAGTACCATTTCTCTTTACATACTGCTATGGATATTTTGACGCTGGGTTGGGTTTCACTGCTAGTGCTGTTCACTTGGTCAATTGCAATGGTAATTTGGGGTCGTAACGGTTTTTAGAAAGATGGCGGAAACTCCCCTTTTAAGTATCCTTGTCTTAGCTGCCTTCGGGTTGCTAGTGGCGGTTTCTGGCGGCATCCTGTATTTGACGTTCGCAGAATGGCGCGACCGCCGTCGCCAAGATCGCGATCAACGCTCTCGTCGCTAGGTATATAAACCGATTAACCTATATCTACTGTCTAAATTTAGGCAATGTAGTATTTCATCTTGATCAAAAAGTGGGCTCAAAGCAAACAGAAACTTTGCTAATTGAGTTCACTTTTTTAATAATAGGACTTACGCAGAGATCCTATATAGAGTAGGGGCAAACAATTGTTCGCCCCTACAGATGGTGTATAAGCTAACGCGCATTTCAATTGTCAATTTTATAATTGAGAGAAAAGTTATTAAACACTATAACCCTCTCTCCTCGCTCCCTAAAACATAAAATGCGCGAAACACAACAGCTTATAATGCAGTTTGGCGTAAGTCCTGAATAATCAAGTGTGCAAATAATTAGTTAGCTTGATATTAATAAGTCTAGTTAACACCGTACTTATTTTTATACTCGTTATTTATTATTTTTTGCTGAATCAAAGGCAATTCAAATTAACTTCAAAATATGCCAAACGCTAGGGCTTGATGATGCCAAAGCAGAAAATATTCTCAAGGATTAATCATGACTTCTTGATTATCACTCTTTGGCGATCTAAATAATGTATTATAAATAACATACGCCTGTAATTCTTGCTCTATCTTGAGAAATAAGTAAAATAGCTCTTATGATAGAAGCCAAAATCAATTTAATTCCCATATTCTACTGAAGTAATTAATAATTCGGCATGGCAAAAGCTATAGAAAGCAAGGAAGAGGCAAGTCCATCAGTAATTTGTGTGTTCATGTAATTGCACTGTTATTCATAAATAAAGTTACTGAAATTGCCAATTGAATAGCTATCTACAAGCTGATTTCTTGGGATCATTAAAATCAAGAAGTGCTGAAAGTTTCAAAAAAATATCAAAAAAGAACGAACTATGACCCAAAAAGAAATTGAAATAAAAAACAATGGTAGCAGTAACGTTATGTCACAGCAGATGCGACAAACATCAATGCAGGCATCTAAATTAGATAAGCTTTCATCAAAAAATAATACTAATACTTTAAAAGTCGCGACAGAAACGCCTGATTTAGTGTGCTTGTCCCACTTGCGTTGGAACTTTGTATTCCAAAGACCGCAACATCTTTTAACCCGCTGCACTCAAGGAAGGCGGGTCTTTTTTATCGAAGAACCAATGTTTAGCACAGATCCAGTAGGACGGCTAGACGTTACTCAGCATAAGAGCGGAGTTTGGGTTGTAGTACCGCATTTGCAAGAGGGATTAAGCCAAGACGCGATCGCATCCGCTCAAAAAGTCCTACTTGATGGCTTATTTGCGGAACACAACATCGATCAATACATCTGCTGGTACTACACGCCAATGGCGATGTCTTTTACGCAACACCTCAAGCCACTAGCAGTTGTGTACGATTGCATGGATGAGTTGTCCGCATTTAAAGGTGCATCACCAACCCTCAAAGAATATGAAGCCGAACTCTTCCGTCGTGCCGACTTAGTATATACAGGCGGACAAAGCCTTTACGAAGCCAAGCGCAATCAACACCCTAACGTTTATGCCTTTCCCAGCAGCGTAGATGTGCCACACTTTGCGGCTGCTAGAAACATTACCTCTGATCCAGAAGACCAAGCAAATATTCCCCATCCACGTCTAGGATTCTATGGCGTAATAGATGAACGGATGGATCTCGAACTAATTGATGGTATTGCCCAATCACACCCAGATTGGCATCTAGTGATAATTGGGCCAGTTGTCAAAATCGATCCCGCCACCTTACCACAACGGGAAAATATCCATTATCTCGGCAGTAAAAATTATCAAGAATTGCCTTCCTATTTAGCAGGGTGGGATTTGGCAATGCTACCGTTTGCGCGTAACGAGTCAACCCGCTTTATTAGTCCTACCAAAACTCCAGAATACTTGTCAGCAGGTAAACCTGTAGTTTCTACCTCAATTAGAGATGTAGTTCGTCCTTACGGACAAGAAAAACTTGTACATATTGCAGATACCGTTGAGGAGTTTGTTGCTGCGGCTGAAGCAGCAATGCAAGAAGACACCAAAGAGTCGGAATGGCTAAGTCGGGTTGATGCCTTCCTAGAACAAACTTCTTGGGATCGCACTTGGGCATCTATGCTACAACTAATTGACTCAGCAATGGCTGCCAAAAATGCTACCAATGGCAAGGCAGGGAAAGCATCAGGTACACAAGCACCTGGCATTGTTACCAGAGAGTATTTATTCGATTACTTAATTGTCGGTGCAGGCTTTTCTGGTAGTGTCTTAGCTGACCGCCTAGCAAGACAATCTGGCAAAAAAGTATTGGTTGTAGATAAGCGTAGTCACATTGCAGGGAACGCTTATGACCACTACGATAATTCTGGTGTCTTAGTCCATAAATACGGCCCCCACATCTTCCATACCAACTCACGGGATGTATTCGAGTATCTTTCACAGTTTACCGAATGGCGTTCTTACGAACATCGCGTACTTGCCAGCGTTGATGGTCAATTGGTTCCAATTCCAATTAACCTCGATACCATTAATAAACTGTATGGAATGAATCTGACCTCATTCCAAGTTGAAGACTTTTTCCGGTCGGTAGCGGAACCTCAAGAATACATCCGCACCTCAGAAGATGTAGTAGTCAGTAAAGTAGGACGAGAACTTTACGAGAAATTTTTCCGCAACTACACCCGCAAACAATGGGGACTTGATCCATCTGAACTGGATAAGTCAGTGATTGCGCGTATCCCTACTCGCACTAACCGCGACGATCGCTATTTTACCGATACATACCAGGCAATGCCACTGCATGGATTTACACGGATGTTCGAGAATATGTTATTCCACCCGAACATCAAAATCATGTTGAATACTGATTATCGGGAAATCCAAAAAGCGATTCCTTGCCGCGAGATTATCTATAGTGGCCCTGTAGATGAGTTCTTTGATTATCGTTACGGCAAACTGCCATACCGCTCCTTGGAGTTTAAGCATGAGACACACAACCAGTCTGTGTTTCAGGCTGCACCTGTAGTCAACTATCCCAACGAACAACTATATACTCGCATCACAGAGTTTAAATACTTGACAGGACAGGAACACAACAAAACTAGCATTGTTTATGAGTTCCCTCGTGCTGAGGGCGATCCATACTATCCTGTACCACGTCCAGAAAATGCCGAACTCTATAAGAAATACAAAGAGTTGGCTGATAACACAGCAGGTGTGCATTTTGTAGGACGCTTGGCGACTTACAAATACTACAACATGGATCAAGTCGTGGCTCAAGCGTTGACTGTTTACAACTCGATCAGCGCCAAGCAAAAATCAGCAGCTATGCGATAAAGACTTTTTGGTAATAGGGAAAAGTTTTGAGATTTATCTTGCTCCATTATTTTGGAGCAGATAATCTCTTCCTAGCAACGGGCAAGAAGCGATTGACAACTATCAAATCTTGGTTAACATCTGCGTAATCTACGTCTATCTGCTCACATCTGCGATAAAAAAAAATTGTAATTTTTGCAATAAGTCTATTGATTTTTAGCTTTATTAATCCTGCGTAAATCTTAAAAGCGGCAATCTTTGTAGGAGGAATATTATATGAGTTTAGAGCAACTCAATCTCCCACCTTTGGAAGTGTGGGCTGGATTGGAGTGTACAGTTAATCGCGTTGGCGATCGCTATTTTGACCAAACAGAACGCAACGGTCATGCAACCCGTATTTCCGACCTAGATTTATTTGCAGAATTAGGTATACGTGCCATTCGTTACCCTGTTGTGTGGGAACGCACCGCACCCAACGGTTTAGAAACGGCTGATTGGTCATGGGCAGATGAACGTTTAGAACGTTTGCGTTCTCTGAATATTTGCCCCATTGTCGGTTTAGTTCATCACGGTAGCGGGCCTAGTAATACCAGCTTAATCGATCCACAATTCCCTGAAAAACTTGCTGTTTACGCCCGTGCAGTTGCAGAACGTTATCCTTGGGTAACTCATTACACCCCTGTAAATGAACCACTAACAACAGCACGTTTTAGTGGGATGTACGGTCACTGGTATCCTCATGGGCGTGACGACCTCACGTTTGCGCGGGCATTACTAACACAGTGTCGTGGTGTTGTGCTGGCAATGCGCGCGATTCGAGAAGTTAATCCCCATGCTCAACTGGTGCAAACTGATGATTTAGGTAAGACTTTTAGCACACCGCTACTTGCCTACCAAGCTGAGTTAGAAAATGAAAGGCGTTGGTTAACCTTTGATTTACTATGTGGCAGGCTGAACCGCCAGCATCCGATGTGGGAATATTTATGTCCATTTATAGGCGTAGATGAGGATGAACTTAATTGGTTTTTAGATAATCCCTGCCCACCAGATATTATCGGGATTAACCATTATCTAACCAGTGAACGTTTTATAGACGAGCGCCTAGAAAACTACCCATCTTGGACGCATGGTGGCAATGGCAAGCACCAATACGCAGATGTAGAAGCCGTCCGAGTTTGTGCTGAAGGTACTGCTGGTGCGCGTATCTTGCTAAAAGAAACTTGGGAACGCTACCAACTACCAATTGCTGTTACTGAAGTACACCTGGGCTGCACTCGCGAAGAACAACTGCGTTGGTTAAAGGAAGTTTGGGACGCAGCCCAAAGTTTGCGACAACAAGGTGTAGATATCCGTGCTATTACCGCTTGGTCTTTACTCGGTGCATACGACTGGAATAGTTTAGTAACTCGTGATGCTGGTCATTACGAGCCTGGTGTATTTGACTTGCGTGGTTCACACCCGCGCCCAACAGCATTAGCTCAAATGCTCAAGGATTTAGCTGATGGCAGAAAACCAGATCATCCTTTGTTGGAAATACCTGGCTGGTGGCGCAGACCAGAACGGTTGCTGTATCCACCATTTAGTTGTTCTCTAAATGCAGAACAAGGAGATATTGCCACTATCTCTCGCTCTGATGTGCGTCCTTTAGTAATTGCTGGGGCAACAGGGACATTAGGCAAAGCTTTTGCCAGAATATGTGAAATTCGCGGCATTCCGTATCGCCTGTTAACACGCCAGGAAATGGATATTACAAATCCTGCGTCTATTAATAGAGCGTTAACTGAACTGAAACCTTGGGCAGTTGTCAACGCGGCGGGGTACGTGCGTGTAGATGATGCAGAACGCGAAGCTGATGCCTGCTTACGCTCAAATGCTGAAGGTGCGGCAAACTTGGCTGTTGCTTGCGCTAATTTGGGAGTAGTGCTGCTGACTTTCTCATCAGATCTGGTATTCAATGGTGCAGACACTACCCCTTATGTAGAAAGTAGTGCCGTTGCACCCTTGAATGTGTATGGGCGTAGTAAAGCGATCGCAGAAACGCGAGTTTTGGAATCTTTGCCAACTTCTTTAGTAATTCGTACCAGTGCTTTCTTTGGCCCTTGGGATGAGTATAACTTTGTGACGATCGCACTACGTGAGTTATCTGCTGGAAAGACATTTGTAGCAGCAGAAGATGCGATCGTTTCCCCTACTTATGTACCTGATCTAGTGAATACTAGCTTAGATTTGTTAATAGATCGGGAATTTGGTGTTTGGCATCTAGCAAACCAAAGTGAAATCACTTGGGCTGAATTGGCACGCCTAGCAGCAAAGCAAGCAGGTGTGAATGCCAAGGGTATTGAAGCACGTCCATTGCAAGACTTTGGTTTCGCAGCGCCTCGTCCTAGCTACAGTGTACTCGGTAGTGAACGAGGTGTTTTACTCTCTACTTTGGATGATGCGATCGCTCGATACTTGAGCGATCGCGAAGTTCCAATTTAAGCATTCAACTTGCTGAATACTAACGTTTTAATTAAGTAAAAAAGGTACTCAAAGTGTCGCAAACAATTCTTGTAACTGGGGGCGCAGGATATATTGGCTCCCACGCAGTTCTAGCACTGCAACAAGCTGGATATGAAGTAATCGTTTTAGATAACCTTTCATACGGGCATCGAGAGCTTGTAGAACAGGTATTGAAAGTTAAGTTAATTGTCGGCGATACAAGCGATCGCGCTTTGTTAGATCAATTATTTGCCACGCACAATATTGCCGCAGTCATGCACTTTGCTGCTTATATTGCAGTGGGTGAGTCGGTTGTTGAGCCAGCTAAATATTACCGCAACAATGTCATCGGCACACTGACGCTTTTAGAAGCAATGTTAAACGCTTCTATTAATAAATTTATATTTTCTTCAACTTGCGCTCTCTACGGGGAACCTAAAACAGTTCCCATTCCTGAAGATCATCCCTTCAATCCCATCAGCCCCTATGCAACCAGTAAGCTGATGGTAGAACAAATGCTTTCGGATTTTGATGTTGCCTATAACTTAAAATCAGTTCGTTTCCGTTATTTTAATGCTGCAGGAGCAGATCCTAATGGCTTACTTGGTGAAGATCATAGCCCTGAAACTCACTTAATTCCATTAGTACTTTTAACTGCTTTAGGTAAGCGAGATTCAGTATCAATTTTTGGCACAGATTATGATACTAGAGATGGTACTTGTATTCGGGATTATATTCACGTTACCGACTTAGCACAAGCTCATGTTTTAGGTTTAGATTACTTACTAAAAGGTGGAGAAAGTCAAGTTTTTAACTTAGGAAATGGCAATGGTTTCTCAGTTAGAGAAGTAATTGAAACAGCCAAGCAAGTAACGGGTAAAGAAATCAAAATAGTAGAGAGCGATCGCAGACCAGGCGATCCACCTATTTTAGTTGGTAGTAGCGACAAAGCTAGAACAATTTTGGGATGGAATCCTAAGTATCCTGAAGTAAATGAAATCATAACTCATGCGTGGCAATGGCATCAGCAACGCCATCAATAGGAGACTTATTTCCTCTCTCTAGAGGTAGTCATTGTTAATTGTTAATTGCTAATTGTTAATATGTCTGCTTCTAGATAGAGGGATTCAAATTCCGCAACTAATACCTTGTTGACTAGGTAGTGCGGAGGTGGGTCTTGAAAACAGTTGCATCCCAACCAAACCTTAATCTTTCAACAAAAAAATACGACTTTCAGTACTTACAAGGAAGTTCTTTGTCGGATCTTTTTGCGTCGGACATCACAGATAAACGTTATGGGTTTATCCCAAATTACCCTGCAACTGCAAATTGGGCAGCTTTCCCAAATAAGAAAAAATACTTTCTTCAAGACGGCAGTAGTGAATCTACTAAAACTTCCTTTGATAAGATTTGCCAAAAGGAACCCTGGAAAAATTTGGCTGTGTTAGGCGATAAACTGCCAGGAGTTGTAATTATTCCGCCGCCAAAGTTGCTGGTAGAATACTGGCAGGATTATTTTGGTATCTCCTCCAATATGGAGATGATTGATTGCTCAAGCTATCTCGATGAACTTAGCCAGAGTTCGCAGTTTGACAAACTGATCACGCTATTTCCTTTTGATAATCTTAATCCTGAAAAACACGCGGTTAATCCAGATACTCACTACCACTTACTTAGTAAAGTAACACTAGCCGAGCTAGGGGTACAATGTCCAAAATACAACAGCTATAATCTACGTCAAGTTAATCTGGAAGACATTCCCTTACCAGAGCAATTTCCCTACTTAATCAAAACATCTCACGGACTTTCAGGGGAAGGCACTTATATTATCAGAAACACCAGCGATTTAAACTATTGCCTGGAAGAAGTAAGAAAATATCTCCATATTGAGTTATTGGATACGATCATTGTCTCCGAATTTGTCAAAAATGCGGTGGAAAACTACTGCGTGCAATTTTATGTCAGCAAGACTGGAGAAATAACGCTCATCGGTACTACTACTCAACTCGTTACCCCAGAAGGGGACTATTTAGGCGGACTAATTCATTACCGCGAAACTGACATGAGCAAATTTTTTGAGATGATTGCTGCGGTTGGTAGATATGCTCATCAGCAGGGTTATTTCGGTGTTATCGGTTTCGATGTGCTAGAAGATCAAGATGGAGAACTTTATGCGATCGATGCTAATTTCCGAGTCAATGGTTCCACTCCACTGTGTTTACAACGCCATAACTTATTGCAAGTTGGAAAAGAAGTAGCTAAATATTCTACTGATTACCGCATGGATGGAACATTGGACTCGATTCTAGTTACATTGAAGCCAGAATTAGAGCGCAAGGATTTGATGATTTTATCTGCTTTAGAGAGAGTAAAATACGGGAAAATCTACACCGAAATTTATGGGATTGTTGCTGGAGAGACACTCTTAGATATGCAACAGATTGAGAGGAACTTAAAAGATAAAGGATTACACTTAGTTAGTTAAGAGTCTATCTTTCAAAATAATTAATCACAGAAAATCTCGGTATTTATCTGCGTTTATCTGCGTTTATCTGCGGTTAAAATCTCTTAAAAGCACTTTTCGGATAGGCTCTAAATAATAGAGTGCGATCGCACTTTCGATGAGTTTAACAAATACCTTAGCGTAGCTTACCTTTAAATTATGTTTTAGCCTGTATAAATAGGCACAGCCCCCCTTTTTCAGGGGGGCTGTATTCTAAGTCCTATTGTTTTGAAAAGGAAAAGGCTTACAAATCAGCGATAACTTCTGCGGGTGGAAGAACAACGCGCTTCGCTAACCCAAGACTCTGCAATCCATTAATAGCCCACCAAGTCATATCTAATTCCCACCATTTCCAGCCAGCTTTTGCGACATTGGGATAAGCATGGTGGTTATTATGCCAGCCTTCGCCGTATGTAAGTATGGCTGTCCACCAAAGGTTGCGAGAACCGTCTAGAACTTCAAAACGGCGATCGCCTGTCATGTGACTTGCTGAGTTAATCAACCAAGTACTGTGCCATAAAAGTACAGCCCGTAGGAACGTTCCATAAATCACAAACGACCATCCGCCCAAAAGATATAGCAGCACAGCAACGGGAATTTGCAAGGATAAGAAATTGCTGTCTAGCCATTTGTAATAAGGATCGCGCGATAAATCGGGAGCATACTTATTATATGTAGCGCGTTCAAAGAACTCTGCGCGAGGATACATAATCCACAACATATGACTCCACCAGAAGCCCCGACTAGCAGCATAGGGATCTTTATCTCTATCCTCTGTATGCAAGTGATGCTGGCGATGCCCAGCAACCCAAAAGATTGGCCCCCCCTGTAGAGCCAATGCTCCAATCGTAGCCAGGGTATACTCCAACCACTTAGGAACTTGTAAGCTACGGTGAGTAAGCAAGCGATGGTATCCCAAGCAGATGCCAATGCTACCAAACAACCAGTGGAGAACAATCATTACGCCGAGGGCAGACCAAGAAAAGAACCAGGGAGCCAACAGTGCTAGAGCGTGAATAGTCCCGAAAAAGCCAACATTTACCCAACTCAGTTTTAGTTGCTCTGAGGACGATTGAATTGTCCCCATTGAATTTGAAGTCATAAACTTTCCTAGTTTAAGAGTTTTGCATCCTGTTGACCTGATTCAGGACTAGCTTTTGCTTCTCCCTCTAGCTTGCTTGACCTCTAAAAGATCGCTACAGTGGAGTTAAAGATGCAAGTGTTACTTACTTTTTAAGCTTAACAATTTTTAAGATAACCTGCAAGTGAAACTTGCAAATTGATTTTATGGTCGCTCGACACAACTCTACTCGACAGCGCCTAGTGCAAGCAGCACTTCAACTGTTTGCTGCTCAGGGGGTGACGGAAACGACAACTCGACAGATTGCTGAATTGGCTGAAGTGAATGAAGTAACGTTATTCCGTCAATTTGGAAGTAAGCAGGGCTTGCTTCTAGCCGTGATGGAGGAAGCAGAAGTTTTTACACAACTTGGGGAAGTTTTAGGGCAACAGGCAGATCAAATTCATAGTTTGGCTCAAGCACTGGAAGCTTATGCAGATGCTCATTTACGAGCGTTGGAGCAAATTCCTGAATTTGTGCGAAGTCTAGTAGGAGAAGCAGGACACTACCCAACAGAAAACCGACAAGCGATTGGGCGTGGACTTGCTCAAGTTCATCGCTACACTGTGCAATATTTAACCGTAGCCATGTCTGGTGAGCAGGTATCGCGCCTATCGGCACAGAAGTTGGCTAGTTTACTCAATACGTTGCTATTGGGGTATGCCGTAACTGAATTTACAACGGAATTTCATGAACTCTGGCAAAATAGAGAATCGTTTATTGCTGATTTAGTAGAGTTGTTTCTTGCTACTAATAGTGTTGAGGTAAATTCCGCAGAACAAGCTATCAATTTAGCTAGGGTTGAGCGCAATGTAACGGTAATAGAGGAAGTTTTAGATTTACCTGCTCCTTTAGTACGAACGATTCTGCAAAAGGCTCGCAAGTCTAATCCCCAAGATTATGCTCTAGTTTATGTGTTATTTGGCGCTGGTGTTAGTGCTGAAGAAATTGCTAGTATGTTGCGATCGCACTCTATTTTTGATCATCAGCAACATATACTGCAAGTACCTGGGAAACCAAGGCGGCAAGTTCCGCTAAATCAATGGATTATGGGATATCGCTATGGCACTTACACAAAAAATCCCCTCACCCAATGGCTAAAAACTCGCAAAGACGAGCAGTCAGCATTATTTATTGATGAGACTGGGAAACCGATGTCAGAAACAGAGGTACGCTTACGTTGGCAAGAAATTACTACTGATATCATTACACCATCAGGGCATATTCCAAGAATTGAACAAGCCCAGCAAACTTGGCGTGTTGAGATGTTGATGCGGGGAATGAATCTAGAAGGCTTAAGTATTTTGACAGGCTGTAACTTAGTACAATTGCAACCATATCTGCGACGAGTGCAAGAAAAGGCAGCATTGGAACAAGCCATCCAATTAGATCAACGTCCAGAGATGAAAATTGATCTTTCTGGTGGATAGATATCGTAGCCTTAGTTAAATTTTAGAGAATTAACCACAGATATCCACAGATGCACACAGATAAACACAGATGTAATAACTGATTTGTGCAATAAGTTTCAGGAAACTTGCTATTAATTGGCATTACTCTTCAAATTCAGGCTATCCCCAGGTATTGAAGGCCACCTAATCGTCAAAATAGTAGAATCAATCTCGGCGCACCAATGATGCGCTACACCTGGTAACCAAAGAACGTAGTCACCTTCGCTCTTTAGTACAACCTCTTGATCTAGGAATTGTATACGAAATCGCCCACTAATCAGGATAGAAAGTGTAGTTGCTTCCGTATTCGTTGCCCACTCTGGTCTACCTTCTCCTGCTTTGTGGACAGCCCATTTCACTTCTAGATTAGATAGCGAACGAGGATCATCAGCCGGAGTGATAAAGTGACCCATGAACCAACCCCTACGCATTTCTCCTTCAGCGAGGGCGTTTCCTACGACAACATTAGGCGACATGAGTTGATTTTCTCTTAACTAATTAATGGCACTAAAATACGTCCTAAGTTGCCGGAGTTATTATAGCGTTCCAACACATCCACAGCGATCACTTCTGCTTTACCCGCCTCCACCAAAGCCACAGTTGCACCCCCAAACCCCGCACCCGTCAATCGTGCGCCAAATACTCCTGAAGTTTCCTGCAATATCGCCACTAGGGTATCCAATGCTGGTACAGAAACCTCGTAATCATCGCGCAAACTGGCGTGGGAAGCATTCATCAACTCACCAAAACGTTGAACTGATACTCCCTGGATAACTTCCAGCACTCGGTTGTTTTCCGTAACCACATGACGAGCGCGACGGCGTAGTGGCTCAGGTAAATCTTCTACAGCTTGCGGATCTGTAATATCCCTCAAAGCCTTAACTCTTAGCAAATGTGCAGCTTGCTCACATTCGGATCTGCGCTGGTTATATCCACTCGTTGCTAGGGTACGAGGTACACCGCTATCTATTACGACAATTTCTGCACCAGTAGGGAGAGGCAAAACTTGAGATTCAAGCGATCGCGTATCCAGAAACAGAATATGTTCAGTATCAGCTAAACTTGATGCCATCTGATCCATAATTCCGCATTGCACACCAGCATAATGAATTTCTGCTTGCTGTGCTATTTCAGCAATATGTACATCATTAATAGGTAGATCGAGGAGCGATCGCAACCCCCTTAATGTTGCAACTTCCAAAGCTGCACTACTCGACAAACCCGAACCAATAGGTACAGATGAACTGACGTGCAGATTTATAGACGGAATAGTGTAGCCTTCTTTCTCTAAAAGCTGTACACACCCAAATACATAACTAGCAAATCCAGACGGCGTAGAGTTGGTATCTAAAATAGTTACCTGTTCATCTAAATCTGCTGAGTAAAAGTGATGCTGTGCATCGGTACTCAAACCTAGCTGTACCCTAGTACGTTGAGGAATCGCTGTAGGCAATACAAAGCCATCATTGTAATCAGTGTGTTCGCCAAGTAAATTTACTCGCCCTGGTGCGCTGGCTTCTATTTCATTTTCTTGACCAAATATTTCTTGAAAGTTTTTCATAATTTTTGATGGTTATAAAAATCTTTAAGTTTACACCGCGAATACTGTTGAGCGACTACCAAATACACACGCTCAACAGCATGATTTTTTGTTCCAAAATACTGTAATAGCGTTAATTTCTTAAAGTCTTTGCAAAAGTAAATTTCATTCTCATATTTATCTGTGTTTATCTGTGTGCATCTGTGGTTAATTAATCCAAATTCTCTCTTCTGTAAAAGCTCTATTAAGCGTTAACCAAGCTCCAAAGGCATAGGGCGCAACCTTCCTGCTACCTCAACACTATGCCAATTGGGATCGAAAGTTAAATTTTCTAGCTTTCCATCCTCAAGAATCACAAAAGTATCTTCTATCTTTGTTCCTGATAAACTAGGATTCCAAGCAACAGCCATATTTTCCCTTAATACATCGCTAGTACCTGGATTGGCAACAATTTCTCTAGCTAAATATCCTGTAGTTCCCCCTTGGTGATGTTCGTGGATGGCATTAGGATATCCATGCTGCTGATATACTTGAGCCAAAGCATCGTACACACTATTAAGCGGTGTCTCAGGTTTGCATAAATTCAAAACTTCTGCTTCAACTTCCCTAACATGACGGTGCAAATCTGACTTTTGGCTTGAAAGCGCACCAAATGAGACAAATCGAGTGAGATTGGCATACAAGCCATATCCCCTCGCGCAAAATACCATCATCGCCTCCCGTCCAATTTCTTCTCCTGTCGCTGTAGCATGACGGTAAAGCGGTAAACGCCTCTCGCCAGCTACTAAAGTAAGAGTTGGATGCAACCCTCGCGCCCACAATGCTTCTGCACCTGCTCCGGCTAACTGGTATTCTGTCCAGTTAGGCTGGGCTTTTGAAAGCACCTCAGTCATAGCTTCACTAGCCTTGCGCCCTATCTGGCGATAACGCTCAATTTCAGTGGGCATCAGCACGCGCTTATGATTTAATAGTGATTGTGGTAGCGATCGCTCATTTTTGGTGGGGCGATCACTCAATATTAATCCCCCTTCAGTCACCTCAGTAACAAAAAACTCGCGCACTGCCGCATCTGCCCAAGGGTTGATATTTAGCTGGAAATTATCACTTAATTCTTCATCTGAGAAGCGTGTTGCTTCAATTTCGTCAGTTAATACCCAAGCATCTTGGAAAGTTACTAATATTTCTGCTACCCCCGTTTCCGCAGCCAGCAATACTGTACTAGAACCGCCAGCAGTTGCCCATGCAAACCAGTCTGTACCCCGCAAGCGGATTCCCTTGGCATTAGTTTCGTTCAATGTGTCGCGGATTAAACCAAGCTTTAATGAAACTTCTTCATTTAATGGTTTCATAACGGTTAATTAGATAAAAATAATGGATCTCCCGCCATAACTCATGAAAAAGGTTTATCGGAGTACCTAGATTTGGGGACGGGTTCAATTGGTTGGTATTTTTGTAGGATACCTAGATCTACGTGAATTCGCCCCTACAATAAGATTTATTTATCACCAAAATTAAAATTTGGTGGCTACCAATCTAAGGTGGGACAATTTGGGCTACCTATATATCGCCCTGCCCCCTTGCCATATAGCATAATTTCAACCATCTTTTTGACTGGATGCAGGGAAAGAAACTTTAAAGATGCTGTTCAAAGATTGGTAACTAATCTCACACTTTTTCAAACATTTCCTCGCTTCTACCCTTGAAATTTCAGCACCAGTGCGCCCCACGAGAAACCCGCAGCACTACTAGCTAAAACAACTATATTACCTGGTTGAATTTGCTTTAGCTCTAAGAGTTTAGCTAATCCTAAAAAAGTATCTGATGCCCCTAAATGACCATATTCTTTAAGCGATACAAAAGTTTGGGTATCCTTTAAACCTAAATTTGAGAGTATATATTTGCACAAGCTTTTTTTGACTTGGTTAGTCAAAACAAAATTTAAATCCTTAATTCCATAACCGCTTTTACTAAGTGCTGTTTCAATCACATTGACATAATTTTTTAGATAGGTTTTTGAAAAAATATTATTAAGTTCAACTGGATCAGCAATTTGGATGTAATTTAGGGTAGAATCTTCATATTGTGAGGCAAAAAAAGGTAGTTTAGTACCCCCAAGAGGAATTTTGACAAAATCAGCCAATTGTCCCTCCGTGACAGCATGATAAGATAAAATTTGATTAGTTAATTCATTTTTCTTTAAAATAGCTGCGGCGGCTCCATCGGCAAAGAGAAATAATGATGTAGCATTAGGGTCTGAGTAATTTACTAAAGAAGATAATTTATCACTACAAATAACCAAAGCATAAGTTAAATCTGGGTCGTGTAACATATTGCGACATAGGTGAATTCCTAAATTGCCACTGTTACAAAAATTTCTGACTTCAAAAGCAAATGCGTTAGTAGCTCCAAGTTCAGCTTGAATCTTAGCCGCAGGCGACCAAAATCTGTAATCATAGTCTCCAGCACTACAATAAGCGATAATGTTAATCTGTTCGGGAGAGATTCCAGCCTGATTGATGGCGATTCTTGCTGCATAAATTCCCATGTCACTGGGATGCTCATTACTATCAGCAACCGCTTTTTGTTCCATGCCAATTTTTTCAGTCAAAACTTCCACAGGTAAATTACCTAGTTGGGCTATTTCTCTACTGGTCATCACTCCTGAAGGGATATAGTAACCCAGTGCTGCGATACCAATTGAAGGGTAAGATGAAATCGGGAATGAGTTAGCATTCATTGGGGAGTTTAAAAGGTAGTAAATATAATTTACTGAAAACAAAGCAAAATTGATTTAAAAACCAATCAGAAAAATTTTTACAAATATAGCACTTGAAGTAAAGACTAGGAAAAATTGTAGGGGTAAAACTTAGACAGATCAAGTAAAGTGAAAGCTATTAAAACCTAGTGGTTTTAAGTTGAGAAACTTTAACAATTTTGAAGTGCGACTTGGCTTGTTTTGCATTTTCATAAAACTTAAGCATACCCTCTTAACCTGAGTTCGACGTAAGGTAAACAGTTATAAACTATACTGGGTTTGGGTTTATACCTATTGCTCAGATCTGAAATTAATGTCAATAGGTTGAAACTAATGAGAATTAAGGCGTTTGTTACTCGTGAGATTTTTATGGCGTTTTATAACGAGCTTAATGACCATACTAATTTTTTTATCTCCTTCAGTAACGCGCCTAGATATGATTTTGCCGTCTTTGCAAAAGGTTACAAATTTGCTGCTAACTTAATAGCGGAAGAACTGATAGAAAGTTATAACTTTCCTTATTATCAAGCATATCCTGTTGTCTTTCTCTATCGCCATGCCCTGGAACTGCAATTAAAAAGCATTATCTACGGAGTAGCGAAACTTCTATTTTTCAAGGATATAGAAGACATTGACAATAAACTATATAACCACCATGATTTATCAAAGCTGTCTGAGAAGGCATACCATGTTATAACCCAAGCATTTCCTGATGATGTTACATTGCAAAAACTATTAGAAAAAGTTGTGCGTGTTGCAAAAGATTTTTCTGAAATTGATCCAAACTCATTTGCCTATCGTTACCCTATTAATAAAAATGGAGAACACTCTACTCAGCGTAATCAATTTGTAAATTTACGATCACTTGCTACTCACATGGATAATCTTTTGTCTGAGTTGGAGGTTATTGAATTCGGATTAAATGTTGAAACCGATCTTGCTCAGGAGGTTTACGAAATCCTTGAGAGCCTCTAGTATAGTAATCATCAGGGTCAGCGTTGGTATAACACTACACTGTAATTCCAAGTGCCAAGTGATTTATTCTCATATATTTGTAGTGACAAAAAACTAAAAATGGCAAAGGCTATATGTTGAACAGTTGATAAATTTAACGGTTCTTTTTTCGTCTAAAGGGAGTAGACAGTTAATTTTTAAATTAAGCAATCAAGCTGTAATTTGTGATAACCACAGCGTGTACCAACAGCAGATAAATAGATATAGATTGCCAGATAAAGCCTTGCCTACTTGACGGGGTGACAACCCCGTCGAAACTCGCTCTGCGCTTCGCGCAGAGCATTGTATGGTAAAAAATATCGGTCTCGATTAGTGACCAAGACCGAAAAAGACATTATGTTACCTGAATTTTATCAAACCTGCTTTCAAC